>CACZSA010000242.1 GCA_902783705.1 uncultured Ruminococcus sp. | reverse complement strand
TTCGGAGAGCATCTGGGCGATGTCGTCCTGTTCCGGGTCACCGCCGGGAGCGGGCGGGCACCAGACGTATTCGCAGTCGACATAGTAACTGACGAGCTTGTCAAGAACCGCCTGCATCTTTTCCTCATCGACGGCAATGGAGGGGATATCGTTTTCGTCCTTCTTGCAGATCGTGAGGTCGAACGCGGACCATTAGACGTCGAGGCCGATCAGGCCGCCCATCGTCATGCCGTAGGAGTCTGCGGCGTCGCGCGTGCCGTTGCCGTTGTTGTCGACGTAGACTGCGGAGGCCATTTCCATTTCCTTGTCGAAGGTCCACTTCCCTTCGCGGACGAGGGTATAGGGGCTTTCAAGCTGATAGTCGTCGACGAGCTTCATGTTCGCGTAGGTCACGAACGCGAGCTTGATGAGGGAGAAGAAGAGGTCACCGGTCGCGAAGAATGCCTTCCCGGCGACGGATTCCTGCTGGGTGTAGTACTGGCTCCACCACGGCTGGCTGAGGTTCAGGTAGGTCGGATGCTCGCCGAGGAGGTTGTAGTAGTTGCCCTTGATGCCGTACTGGACGGTATCGACCGCGGAGCCGACGTGGAACGCGTATTCATCTGCGCCCGCCGTGACGTTCTTGTTGATGAGGGCGTTGGTATCGTCCTGCAGGCTGTAGTTCACCACCACGTTCAGCCGCTCCTCGACCTTGGTGTCACGGTCGTACACCGCGTCGTTGAGCGTTTCGCCGTTGAGCTCCTCGACATACATTTCGCCGTCGAACCACGCCTTGCTGCGCGCGAGGAACAACAGCTCCTGCCCGTTGAAGTCAAGATCATCCGGAAGATCGTCCTTGACGCTCGCGCGGGTGAATTCGGTCTCCTCTTCCACTTCGACCTGCTCGGCCGGATCGGCGGAGGGAGTGTTGGTCTGCGTCTTCGTGTCGCTGTTTTCCTTGTTCTCCGAGCATCCCGTGAGGAAAGCCGGGGCAGTCAGCAGGGCAGCGAGAAGCAGGCTGATCAGTTTCTTGTTCATGCTGGTCTCCTTGGATCGGATTTCGGCGGTGCATACAACCGGAATTCGGGCGTGCAACCGGGATTACTTAACATTATACAACACAACCGACTGAAAATCTACGGGTAATTTGTCCAATTATTCTTTCACCTTTTATACATTTTGATAAATTCCATTCTGAGGAGCGCAAAAAAAAGAAGCCGCAGATTCCGGTCCGCGGCTTCTCTGAGACTGCTTACGCAACGAGGAAGAACTTCACGAGGAAGAGGAGCGAGATGATGTAGGTGAGGATCGAGACGTCCTTCGCCTTGCCCGTGCAGACCTTGATGACCGTGTAGGAGATCAGGCCGAGGCCGATGCCGTGTCCGATCGAGCCGGAGATCGGCATCGCGATGAGCATGAGGGAGACCGGGACGAACTGGCTGATGTCGTCAAACGCAACGTTCTTGAGTCCCGCGAGCATCAGGATGCCCACGTAGATCAGCGCGGACGAGGTCGCAGCCGCCGGGATGACCGCCGCGACAGGCGCGATGAACATGCAGGCGAGGAAGAGGATGCCCGTCGTCAGCGCGGTGAGACCCGTGCGGCCGCCCGCTTCGACGCCGGACGCGGATTCCACGAAGGTCGTGACTGTGGAGGTTCCGGTGAGGGAGCCTGCGACGGTGCCGATGGCGTCCGCAAGAAGCGCCTGCTTCATGCGCGGCACATTGCCCTTTTCGTCGGTCATACCCGCGCGGGACGCGGTTCCGACAAGGGTGCCGATCGTGTCAAACATGTCGATCATGCAGAAGGTGATGACGAGGGTGACGGACGTGAACCAGCCGATCTCGAGGAAGCCCTTGAAGTTGAGCTTGAAGAGCGTGGTTTCCGCCATATCCTTGAAGGGCGGCAGGAAGGAGGCCGTCGCGAGGGAGGCGAAGGGGTTGACGGAGAGGAAGATCGCCTGACCCGCCCAGTTGATGACGGACGCGATCAGCATGCCGAGGAGCACCGCGCCCTTGACCTTGTAGTGGGCGAGGATGATGATGGCGAAGAGGCCGATGAACATGGTGACGACCGTGAGGACCACGGAGGCGTACCCGGAGCCCATGGAGTCCTTCGCGGAGGAGGCGGTCAGCGCGCCGAAGAAATCGCGCATCGCGTAGAAGGGGCCGCCCGTTTCGGAGTAGACGCCAGCGTTCGAGCCGAGGCCGATGTTGAGGAGCATCAGGCCGATCGCCGGGGCGATGCCGAGACGCACGCCGAGCGGGATCGCTTCGACGATCTTCTCACGGATATTGAACACGGAGAGGAGGATGAAGACGATGCCTTCGATCAGGATGATGACCAGCGCGGACTGGAAGGATTCGGTGTAGCTCATGCCGGTGATGCCGACGATGTTGCCGACGACGAGGGCGAAGAAGGAGTTGAGTCCCATGCCCGGTGCCATCGCGAAGGGGAGGTTCGCCGCGAAGGCCATGACGAACATGCCGACGGCGGAGGCAACGCAGGTCGCGAGGAACACGCCGTTCCAGAGTGGGGATCCGACGTCGAAGCCCGTGAGCAGGTTCGGGTTCAGCGCGATGATGTACGCCATGGTCATGAAGGTGGTCAGACCGGCGACGATCTCCGTGCGGACGGTGGTCTTGTTTTGCTTGAGATCAAAGAGTTTGTCCATGATGACTCCTTTCGGAAAAAACAGGAATTCTGACCTGTTCATTATACAATTTATTCACGAAAAAGTCAAGGTTTTTTCAGAAAAGAAGGCGAAAAAGTGCGGTAACCGCCGTGCATAAAAAGAACCCGTCCATCTCTGAACGGGCTCTTCGTTTGAGCGTCAATACAGCTTTGCCCCGGCGGGGATGTGGGGATCGACCATCAGCAGATGCAGCTTTTCCTCCTCACCCTCCTTGTGGATCGCGGAGAGGAGCATGCCGCAGGACTCGATGCCCATCATGGCGCGCGGCGGGAGATTCGTGATCGCGATGCAGGTCTTGCCGACGAGCTCTTCCGGCTCGTAGAACGCGTGGATCCCGCTGAGGATCGTGCGCTCGGTCCCGGTGCCGTCGTCAAGCGTGAACTTCAGGAGCTTCTTCGACTTCGGAACGGCCTCGCAGGCGAGCACCTTGACCGCGCGGAAGTCGGACTTCGAAAAGGTCTCAAAATCGACCGTGTCCTCAAAGAGCGGCTCGATCACGACGTTCGAGAAATCGATCTTCTCGGGCTCCGCCTCGGTCTCTGCGACAGCGGCGGGAGCGGCGGCCTCAGCCTTCTTCGCGTCCTGCTCCTCGCTGCCGGTCTTCGGGGACTTCATGGTCGGGAAGAGCACGACGTCGCGGATCGCCGCGGAATCGGTCAGCAGCATGCACATGCGGTCAATGCCGTAGCCGATACCGCCTGTCGGAGGCATGCCGATCTCGAGCGCGTTGAGGAAGTCCTCGTCGGTGTGCTGCGCTTCCTCGTCGCCCTTCTCCGCCAGCGCGTCCTGCGCCGCGAAACGGGCCCGCTGATCGATCGGGTCGTTCAGCTCGGAATACGCGTTCGCCATTTCCCAGCCGTTCATGAAGAACTCAAACCGCTCGACGTAATCCGGATTCTCCGGCTTGCGCTTCGTGAGCGGGGAGATCTCGACCGGGTGATCCATCACGAACGTCGGCTGAACGAGGTGCTCCTCGACGTAGGTCTCAAAGAAGAGGTTGAGGATGTCGCCCTTCGCATGGCGTTCCTCGTAGGCGATGTGGTGCTCGTCCGCGAGCTTCCGGGCGTCCTCGAGCGTCGCGACATCGTTCCAGTCCACGCCGGAGTACTTCTTCACGGCGTCGACCATGGTGATGCGCTCAAACGGCTTGCCGAGGTCCATCTCGACGCCGTTGTAGGTGATCGTGGTGGTGCCGAGCACGCGCTGCGCCACGGTGCGATACATGTTCTCGGTCAGATCCATCATGCCATGGTAATCGGTATAGGCCTGATAGAGCTCCATCAGCGTGAATTCCGGGTTGTGGCGGGTGTCGATGCCCTCGTTGCGGAAGACGCGCCCGATCTCGTAGACGCGTTCGAGACCGCCGACGATCAGCCGCTTCAGATAGAGCTCGAGGGAGATGCGGAGCTTGAAGTCCTCGTCGAGCGCGTTGTGGTGCGTCTCGAAGGGTCTTGCCGCCGCGCCGCCCGCGTTGGAGACGAGGATCGGCGTTTCGACCTCGAGGAAGCCCTGCTCGTCGAGGAAGTTGCGGATCTCCCGGATGATGCGGGAGCGCTTGACGAACACGTCCTTCGATTCCGGATTGGTGATGAGGTCGACGTACCGCTGACGGTAGCGCTGGTCGACGTTGGTGAGCCCGTGGAACTTCTCCGGCAGGGGCTGGAGGGACTTGGACAGAAGCGTGAATTCCGACGCGCGGACGGAGATCTCGCCCGTCTTCGTGCGGAACACGACGCCCTTCACGCCGACGATATCGCCGACGTCGTCCTTCTTGAATTCCGCGTAGGCTTCCTCGCCGAGGGTGTCGCGGGCGGTGTAGACCTGGATCATGCCGCCGAAGTCCTGCACATGCGCGAACGACGCCTTGCCCATGATGCGCTTGGACATGAGACGTCCGGCGATCGCCACTTCCTTCTCTTCCAGCTCGTCGAAATGCTCCTTGATCTCGTTCGAGCGGTGGGTGACGTCGAAGCGGCGGATCTGGAAGGGATCGCGGCCCGCGTCCTGCAGGGTCTTCAGCTTCTCGCGGCGCACGCGGATGAGGTCGTTGACGTTCTCCGCCGCCTGCTGTTCCATCCTGTTTTCTGCCATTTTCAATCCTCCGTCGCTCAGCCTTCGTGCTTGGTTCTCTCGACCTTGAGGACCTTGAAGCGGACAATGCCGCCGGGGGTCTCCACGTCCACCACGTCGCCGATGGTCTTGCCGATCATCGCCGCGCCTATGGGACTGCGGTCGGAAATGCATCCGTTCATGGGGTCTGCCTCGTTGGTGGAAACGATCGCGTACTCCACTTCCTCGTTATATTCACAGTCGAGGAGGAGAATGGTGGAACCGAGGTTCACCACGTCCTCGTCGATCTCGCTCTCGTCGATGATCTCCGCGTTCTTGATGAGGTCCTTGAGCTCGGTCTTTCTCGCTTCGACCTGTGCCTGCTCGTCCTTCGCGGCGTCGTATTCGGAGTTTTCGGAGAGGTCGCCGAGCGAGCGCGCGAACGCCAGATTCCGCTTGACCTCCTCGGTCTTTTCGCCTTCCAGGTAAGCCAGCTCGTCGAGCAGCGCCTGATAACCCGCCTGCGTGTACTTGGTGGTGTTCTTCTTTTCCATTGGTAATCCTCACTTTTTATGCATCCCGCTCAGTTGCCGAACGATGCGGCAGCCGCTGCGAGCTGATTGTCTTCTTCATCGGTGATCTTGTAGATATTCTTGTCCGCGAGCGCTTCGTCGAGCTCGACCTCCACGTCCGGGATCACGCCGATTCCGTGGTAGTTTTCGGAGAACGGCGGATTGTACATGCGGTAGGTGATGGACACCGCGCTGTTGTCGGAAAGCGGCACGGTCGTCTGCATGCAGCCCTTGCCATAGGTCACGGTCCCGACGATCGTCGCCTTCTTGTAGTCCTTCACCGCGGAGGTGAAGAGCTCCGCCGCGCTCGCCGTCGAGCTGTTCACGACGACCGCCATCGGCATATCGAGCTCCGACGCCTCGGAGTAGTACGCGTCGACCTGATTCCCGTCCGCATCCATGATCCGCACGATCGGACCCTCGGGCAGGATATAGTCGAGGACCGCCACAATCGAGTTCAACTCGCCGCCCGGATTGTACCGCAGGTCGATGATGAGCTTGTCGCAGCCCGCTTTCCGGAGATCCTCCACGGCTTCCGCGAACTGTCCGGGCGTCCCGGCGTCGAAGCCGGTCACCCGGATGACGCCGATGCTCTCGTCCACCGCGTAGACGTGGGACATGACGGTGATCTCGGTCACCCGCGCGCGCTGGATGCGGAAATCGACCTCGTCCGCGTAGTCCTCGCCGCGCAGGACGGAGAAGATCGCCCACGTCCCGATCTCGCCGCGGAGCTTGCCGATCGCCGGATAGTAGCCGAGATCCGCCACGAGCTCGCGTTCGTCGCCGACGGTCCAGATCAGATCCCCGGGCTCCACGCCCGCTTCGAGCGCGGGAGAATCCGGGATGACGTTGAGCACTTCGATGCACTTGTAGTCCGTGTTGTAGATGACGTTGACGCCGATGCCCGCGACCTCGCCCTCGAGATCGTTCATGAAGTCCTCAAACTCCGCCGTGTTGTAGTACGCGCCGTAGTCGTCCCCCGTCCCGATGATATAGCCGTCGAGGACGCAGTCGATGAGGAGGTCGTCGTCGAGCTCGCCGATGTAGTAGCGGCGGAAGAGTCCGTCGACCTCGCTGAGCTTCGCCGTCACGCGGTCGATGAAATCGCTCTCTCCGGTGCTGCCGCTCCCTCCGCTCTGCGCGGTGTCCTGCGATCCGGTCTTCCCGCCGAGACGCACTTCTTCGAGCGCGTTCGAGAGATACCGCTGTTCAAAACGGTTCTGCAGATAGAGGAAGGTCGCCTGAAACGTGGCGAGGCTGCAGAGGAGCGCGATCACGACGGTCGCGCCGATGGAAATTTTCTTGCGCATGGTTCCGTTCCTTGATGCATGAGATACCGGCGGACACGGTTTTGTTCCCCCGCCCGCCGGACGATTTTTTACGGGAATACGAGATAGGGCGCCGGATCGGTCAGAGAACCGTTCTCGCGGACCTCAAAGTGGAGGTGATAGCCGGACGTCGAGCCCGTCAGCCCGACCGCGCCGATCTGCTGTCCGGCCTCCACGTAGTCCCCCTCGGAGACGAGCCGGAACGCCATGTGGGCGTACAGGGTCGCAAGCCCGCCGCCGTGGTCGATCAGGACGTAGTTGCCGTAGCTGTAATGATAGGTGCTCTTCTCGACCTTCCCCGCCGCATAGGCGTACACCTTGGTGCCGGACGGACACGCGAGGTCAAGCCCGCGGTGGAAGTCCGAGACGCCCCAGATCCGCCGCCAGCCGAACTGGGACGAGGTCCGGACCGTGACGCCCGCCTCGAGAGGCCAGCACGACGACGCGAGCGCCGCTTCCTTCTGCTGGGCCGCCGACTGCTGCGCCGCGAGGAGAGCCGCCTGCCGGGCCGCTTCGTCCGCCGCCGCTTTCTGTTCGGCGAGGATGCGCTCCTGCTCCTGACGGATCTTTTCCGCTTCGAGCTCCTGCAGATAGACCTCGAGCTCGTCGCTCAGCTTCTGCTCTTCCTGCTGGTTGTAGGAGTATTCCTGTGTCCACCAGACCTCGTTGTCCTGCAGATACTGGACATACGCGAGCTTTTCGTCGCAGAGGGTCTGGTTGTATTCGATGATGCCGTCGAGCTTCGCAAGCTGCTCGATCTGCGCCTGCTCCGCGGTCTCGAGGAAGGCCTCGTCCGCTTCGAGCTGCGCCTGATATTCGGCGAGGGATCCGATGATCTGCTGGTCATAGCGGAACATCGCGTCCACGTAATCGAGCTTTTTCAGAAAATCAAAGAGGCTCTGCGAGGTGAGGAGGACTTCGATGTAGTCGACCTTCGCCTCCATGTAGCTCTCACGCATCCGCTCGAGAAGCACGTTCTGCTGATGCTCCATCTTCTCCTTCGTCCGCTCGATCGACTGCTGCTTGTCGCGGATCTGCCACTGCGTGCCGTTGAGCTGTTCCTCCGCGAGCTGGCGGAGCTGGTTGTTCAGCTCGATCACCGCGTCGTACTGGGCGATCTCCTCGTACGCGGCGGACTGATATTTCTGGATATCCGAGAGGACCCCCTCAGCGTATTTCAGCTTTTCCTCCACGGCGGCGATCTGATCGTCGTAGGACTGCACCGTCGCGTCGGTCAGACCCGCCGAGATTGTTCCGGGAACGGAGAGCGCCATGACGCAGGCAAGGATTGCCGCCGTCCACTGCTTTCCGATCCGCCGTTTTCCATTCCGCGCCATCGTTCTCCTCATCCCCTTTCCGCGGAAAAATCTATATCAATAAAAAGTATAAGTATGCGCACCTTCCCCGCTCCGGATCACTCCATGTAGGCCTTGAAGGACATGTAATCGCGGGGGTTCTGCACGGCGTTGTCCTGACGGACCTCAAAGTGCAGGTGGTAGCCGTAGGCCGAGCCGGTCATACCGACGTAGCCGAGCGTTTCTCCCGATTCGACCCAGTCGCCGACCGACACCGCGCGCTCCGACATGTGGGCGTACAGGGTCGCGAGTCCGCCGCCGTGATAGACGAGGACGTAGTTTCCGTAGCTGTAATGGTATTCGCTGATGAGGACCTTTCCGGCGTTATAGGCGCGGATCGCCGTGCCGGCGTCGCAGGAGAGGTCGATGCCCATGTGGTAGTCGTCCTGTCCGAAGAGCTCGCGCCAGCCCTGCTCCGACGTGACCATGTAGTTCACGTTCGGATCGAGCGGGAACGAGACCTGCCCGCCGACGTAGTCGCTTTCCTCATAATTGTCCTTGTAGCTCTGGACATAGGAGAAGTTCGACCACGCGTCCGTGCCGTCTGCGGTGTAGCTGCTGTCGTAGCCGCCGCCGGGTTCCCATGTGTACGGCTTCGCGCCGCCCTGGGACGTTCCGGCGTATTCGTCGTCCTCGTAATCTTCGTAATAGGTATATCCGCCGCTGTTCTGTCCGCTGATGTTGTTCCAGCGTCCGCCCTGCGTCGTATCGGTCGACTGTGAACCGTCGTCCCACGTATTCTCCTCGGGCACGCTGATCGTCCACTGATTGCTGATGGCTTCGCGCTGGGCGGCTTCTGCGGCGGCCTGCTGTGCGGCAAGCTCCGCGGCTGCGGCTTCCTCGGCGGCTCTCTGAGCGGCGGCTGCCTCCTCGGCGAGTCTCGCGGCCTCCGCGGCTTCGGCTGCCTGCTGGGCTTCCGCGGCAAGCCGTGCGGCTTCCTGCTCCGCGGCGATCCGGGCGGCCTCCGCTTCCTGCGCGGCGCGGATGGCCTCCGCCTCCTGACGCTGACGTTCCGCTTCGGCGGCCGCTTCCTCCGCGATACGGCGCTGTTCCGCCTCTTCCCATGCTTTCCGCGCTTCCTCCGCCGCCGCGATCCTTCTCGCCTCGGCTGCCGCGGCTTCGCGCTGGATCTCTTCCTCGACGATCTCGTTCAGACGCCGGGCGATGTTGTCCTGCGCTTCCGCCTCCATCTGGCGGGCATAGGCGTATTCGGCATAGCGCTGCTCCTCGTCGTTCTCCAGCGATTCGACGAGCTCTTCCTTGCTGTTGTAGAGGAGCTGGCGGTTGGTGATCGCCTCGCTCAGCACGCTGACCTGCGCGATCTTGTCCTCCTCGGCCTTCTCGAGCGTCGCTGTATCCGCGGCAAGCTGTTCCTTGTCCGCTTCCAGCTGGCGGATGATCGAGCGGTCGCTCTTCAAGATGGAGGTCACATAATCGACCTTCGTGAGGAAATCCCGGAGATTCTCCGCCCCGAGGATCAGCTCAACGTAGTCGGTTTCCTTCTCCATGTAATTGTCGAGCATGCGGCTGTAAAACGCCGACTCCTGCGCCTCCACGCGCACGGTCAGCTCCTCGATGCTCTGCTTCTTGTTTTCAATCTGCGTCTCGATCGATTCAAGCTGTCCCTCCACGAGCTGCTTCTGCTGGTTCATGTTGTTGATGAGCTCGTCGATCTTCTGCATTTCCTGCTGCGCGTTCTCTTTTTTCTCGTAGATCTCAAAGAGCTCGCCGTTCAGCTGTTCCTGCTTTTCTTTAATGGAGGCCAGCTTTTCCTCGTAGGACTGGACCTGCGCGTCGGTCGCCTGCGCTTCGGTGAGGACATCGGAGGCGGCATGAACCGGCGTCACGGACGGCAGAAGGAGGGCCGCCGCGAGAAATCCCGCCGTAAGGACGCGTCTTTGCTGTCTGAATTTCATAGAATGAACCTTCTTCATGAAATCCGACCGTCGGATCTCACTGCCGCAGATACCGCGCGAGGGAGATGATACTCCCGAGGACGCCCGTGATGATGCCGAGGCCGACGAAGCCCCAGAACACGTAGCCGCGGATATCCGTGAACTGCAGGATCGAGATCATCTGCAGGTCGGTAATGACCATTTCTTCAATATAGGAATAGATATACCACTCGATGAAGTACGCCGCCACCGAGGAGACGATGCCGATGACTGCGCCCTCGATGATATACGGCAGCGATATGAACCACCCCGTCGCGCCGACGTACTGCATGATGGAGATCTCATTGCGGCGCGAGAAGACGGAGAGCTTGATCGTGTTGATGATGATGAAGATGCTCACCACGCCGAGGATCACGAGGAACCAGACAAACACAAGCATGACGCCGCGCTTGAAGCCCTCGATCTTCGTGGCGAGGTCCAGACGGTTGTTGACCTTGGCGATCCCCTCGATCTGGTTGAGCTGATAGTCGAGGTTCGGGACCTTCTCGTTCTCCAGATAGGTGATGACGAACGAATCCGGCAGGGGGTTGTTCGCCTCGTCCACGTCGTCGTAGATGTCGTACTCGGCCTTCATCTGCTCGAGGCCCTCTTCCTTCGTGACGTGCTGGACCGATTCGATGTTGTCGAGCTTGCCGATGGCCTCGCCGATCGTTGCAATCTGCTCGTCCGACGCGTTCGGATCGCAGAAGACGACGATCTGGTTGATGAGGCCGAATTCGTCGAGGTTGACGTCGATGTTGGTCACGAGGAGCGTGAAGCCGCCGATGACGACGAGCAGGGACGTGAGCACCGCGATGGAGGCAAAGGACATGACGCCGTTGCGGAAGAGCCCTTCGAACGCCTGTCCGATGAAGTAGAATGGATTATACCTGCGCATTGAACATACCTCCTACGCGGTCTTCGACGATGAGGCCGTTGTCCAGCATGACCACGCGCTGCTTGTAGTAGTCGACGAGATCCTTCTCATGGGTGACGACGATGACGGTCTTGCCGAGTTTGTTGATCTTGATGAGCAGGCTCATGATTTCAAGCGACATCTTCGGGTCGATGTTTCCCGTCGGCTCGTCCGCGATGATGACCTTCGGGTTGTTCGCGAGCGCACGGGCCAGAGCGACGCGCTGCTGCTCGCCGCCGGAGATCTCGTTCGGGAAGGAGTCCTGCTTACCGTTGAGGTTAACCGTATTCAGAATGGCGGGAACGCGGCGCGCGATGAGGGATTTCGGAGTCCCGACGACCTCCATGGCGAACGCGACGTTCTCGAACACCGTCTTCTTCGGGAAAAGGCGGAAGTCCTGGAACACCACGCCCAGCTCGCGGCGGTAGTACGGCACGCGGACGTTCGACAGCTCGGAGAGATCGTATTCCCCGACGGTGAGCTTGCCGGAGGAGATGCGCTCTTCGCGGAGGAGGAGCTTCATCAGCGTCGATTTGCCCGCGCCGGAAGGACCGCACACGAAGACGAACTCGCCCTCGTCGATGTGCAGATCGATCCCCTTCAGGGCCATCGTACCGTTCGGATACGCTTTTTTCACATTAACAAAGTCAATCATAGGAGCCTTTCAGAACCGCGGACGCCCGCGGGAAATCCGGCGCATTGCACACACCCGGGCCGCAGTCACGGGAGAGGAGCGCGGCAGAGAGCGAAATTTATGCGGGATAATTTGTCTTTTTATCGGTGATTTTGTAGATAAACCGTCCCGAAAAGAACCGCAGGGACGCGATCCCGGAGGATGCGGTCCCTGTTTGTGTCAATCTGTTCGGTTCGGCTTGGCTTTCAGCGGGAGATCAATACTTGACCGGCTTGGTGGTGAGGTACCGCTTGACCATGAGGGCGACCTTGAAGGTGATCGCGTGGTCGAATTCGCGGAGGTCGAGACCGGTGAGCTTGCGGATCTTCTCGAGACGGTACACCAGCGTGTTGCGGTGCACGAAGAGCTTGCGGGAGGTCTCGGAGACGTTGAGGTTGTTCTCGAAGAAGCACTGGATCGTCATGAGGGTCTCGCGGTCGAGGGAATCGAGCGAGCCGTTCTTGAAGACCTCCTGGAGGAACATTTCGCACAGCGTCGTCGGGAGCTGGTAGATGAGACGCCCGATGCCGAGGTTTTCGTAGCTGATGATGTTCTTTTCGGTGTCGAAGACCTTGCCGACCTCAAAGGCGACCTGCGCCTCCTTGTAGGAGCGGGCGAGATCCTTGATGTTGTCGACCACCGTGCCGATGCCGATGGAGACTTTGACGTAGAATTCGGAGTTGAGGGTGTCCGCGATGCTCTTCGCGATCTTCTCGATCTCCTTGATGTCCGTGCCGGGCTTCACTTCCTTGACGAGGACGATGTCCTGCTCGCCCGTGGCGATGACGTAGTCCTTGTTCTTGTCCGGGAAGATGTTTTGCACCATGTCAAAGGACAGAACGTCGGACTTCGAGTGGAACTTGATGAGGAAGACGACGCGGCTCTCCTCGGCGTTGAAACGCAGCTCCTTCGACTTGATGTAGATGTCGCTCGGGAGGATGTTGTCGAGGATGATGTTTTTGATGAAGGAATTCTTGTCGTATTTCTCGTCGTAGAGGTTCTTGATGTTGGCGAGGGAGACCGCGAGGATCGTGGCGATCTTCTCGGCATACTTGTCTTCGCCTTCGATGAAGACGA
>CACZSA010000241.1 GCA_902783705.1 uncultured Ruminococcus sp. | reverse complement strand
CGCGGTCCGAAGGTGCCGTCGCCGTAGCCGAGGATCAGGCCGTTGGCGGTCGCCCAGTTGATGTACGGGATCGCGTACTTGATGTCGCGGTCGTTGTAGCTGTTGTAGTCCACGTCCTTGAATTCAGACGCCGTGCCGTAGATGCGGAGTACCGCGGCGTCCTTGTCCTCGGTCGTCTTGTAATCGGAGAAGTACATTCTGCCGAGGGTGGTGACGAACTGGGCGCGGGTCATGTTCGAGCTCGGGCTGAAGGTGGTGGCGGTCATGCCGTTCATCAGGCCGTTCTGGTTGACGAAGCGGACGTCGTCATAGTAGGTCGCGCGGGTGGAGATATCGGTGAAGGGGTTGGTCCACGCCGCCTTGGGCTCTTCCTTCTTCTCGATGACCTTGAAGGTCGCCGTCAGGGTCTGCCCGTCCTTGATGACGTTCTTCATCGTGTAGGTCGCGGCGCCGGTGGTCGCGTTCACGGTGTAATCCTTATTCGAGGTGGACGTCGTGGAGACGGTCGTCGTGCCGAGCTTCACCGTGTCGATCTGGTAGCCCTCGTCCGGGGTGATCGTGAAGGTGATGTCGTTGCCGTGCGCGATGGTGACGGCGTTCGTGTTTTTATTGGCCTCGGGCTTTGCCGTGACCTTGCCGTTCTTCGTGTCCGCGATCTTCACGGTGTAGATGCCGGGGACCTCGTCGCGCGCGAGATCGGAGTCGAAGATCAGGGTCTCGCCCTTGTCCACAAGGAGCGTCTGGTCGAGATCGTAGTATTCGAACTTCGAGGTGGTGGAGGAGGTGTTGGTCACGCTGACGCTGTACCTGTTGCGGGAGCTGACGCCGATCGTCGTGGTGTAGAAGGTGAGGTTGTAGCCGTTGAGGTCGATGGAGATATAGCGCTCGGGGTCGTAGTCGCTGTAATTTCTCGTGACCTTCTGGTCCTCGCCGAGGCGGATGTTGTAGGTGCCGGAGGTTCTCGTGGAGTAGGAGGTCAGCGCGGAGTCGCCCTCATCAATGGCGTCGAGCGCTTCCATGATGTCTTCGTAGTAGGTGAGGAGGGTGTTGCCGTAGTAGACGGACACGCCGCCGAGATCACCGATCGAGACGTCGACGTCAAAGTCTTCATCGCCGACGTAAACGCGGAGGGTGACGTACTTGCTGCCCTTGCTGCTCGTCTGGACGTCCGCTTCCTGAATGGTGCGGAGGTAGGAGGAGGTGGAGGACTTGGTCGTCACGTTGCCGCGGCTGTTGAGGGTCAGGACTTCGAGGTCGATGTCTTCGGAATACTTGTCGAAATCCTCAGAATAGAGCTTCTTCACGGAGCCGCTTCTGGTCAGCGTGTACTGGATGAAATCGATATCGTCGACCGTGAAGCGGTAGCCAACCGGGTACGCGGTCTTCATCATTTCAACATTGACGATCTCGTAGAGGTCGAGGGAGGACTTGTTCGCGGTGATGGTCAGGCCGGAGAACTCAAAGTTTCTCGTGAACTTCTGACCGTCAAGGGTGTACTCGAACGAGACGTTGATCTTCGTCTTGCCGACGTCGGTATCCTTGATGGTGTAGTTGAAAATGTCGGAGAGGTCCTTGTCCTTGAGGGTTTTCTTGATCTCGGTGCCCTGCTTGATATAGAGGGTCACGCCTGTTGCGTCGAACTTCTCGCCGGACTTGTAGGTCGTGGTCTTCAGCTTGCTCGCAGAATCGAGTTCGAGGGTGTATGCCTTGGATTTGACGGTGATTTCTTTGGAAGCCGTCCATTCCTTGCCATTGACGGTGTAGGCCACGGTAACCGTCACCTTGCCCGCTTTGAGAGCGTCGGTCGGGGTGAGGGTGTATCCCGTCGCGTCGGTAACAGTCACTTCATATCCGCTCTCGTAGGTCACGATCAGCGGAATATTCGAGAGCTTGTCGCCCTCATAGAATTCCTTGCCCTTGAAGTAGTCTTCGTCGAGCGCAACGCTCTTGATCGCATCCTCGGCGGCATTGATGTTCAGGGAAACGATCGCGCCTTCGTAGGTGACGTCGATCTTGTTCGTGCCTGCTTTCAGGGTCAGATCGCTCTGTCCCTGGATCGAGCAGTTGAAACCGTCGGAAATCGTCTTGGGATCGCCGTAGGTGTAGTTGACCTTGATGATCATGCCCGTCGGATCAAAAGTCTGACCGGAGATATAGCCCTCGGACTTGGTCGGCTGGGTGGAAATCTCAAGGCTGCTCACCGTATGGGCGGTGACATTGACAGTCCACTTTTCCAACTGGTTTTCGGCAACGTCATAAGCGGAGATAATGACTTCGCCGCCGCCGACAGCCGTGACAATCGCCTTGGTCGGATCGTCCGCAGCGGTAGTAATCTCAACAATACCGCTCTTGTTGGTATCCCATCTGTTCGCGTCTGTGCGTTCGAGCACAAGGCTCGTGGGCCACGTTTCCGCGTTTCCGAGACTGTCCGTCCACAGATCCTCCGCCATCGCTGCCATCGGGAGGACCATGACGGCAAAGAGGACCGCGGTCAGCAGCCAGATCCATTTTCTTGTCTTCATAACTATGTATCCTTTCTTCTGTCTCCTGCCGGGGCAGGGGAAATCCGATTGTCATCCCGCGCCAGAGGACACGGGGCCATGATTATTATACCGCATTCTGCGTCACAGCGGGGACCGTCGGCGTAAAATTCACAATGTTTTTACAAGTTTCGCGCCAATCGTCGGGGATTAGACGCCGCGCGCGGGTGAAAAGTTCCCGTTCCCGCGGAAAATTTTATATTTTTTCGTTTTCCGCCGGAGGACCGCCCGTCAGAGCGCGATCTTCGCGATCCGCGTGCGCACGAGGCACATCTCGTCGCCGAGCGTTTCGCTCCCCGCGCAGTAGGAGAGGAGCATCTCGCCGGGCCCCGTGAAGCAGAGCGCCGGATAGCAGTACCCCGCCCCGGGATCGTCCTCGATGACCTCCGGCTCGCCGAAACGCACCCCGTCGTCCGAGGAGGCGATCACGAGCGGCGTGCGTCCTCCCGTCCAGATCGCGGGTGCCTTCGTCCAGCGGTAGCGGCACGGCGTCTCGGGAACCGGGTTCCAGACCGCGTAATACTTCCCGTCGTGCGGATTGCGCTTCACAAGGATCGGCGAGCAGGGGGCGGTGAAGGCCGAGGGCTGGGGGATCGTCCATGTGCGCCCGCCGTCATGGGAGAAGCTCTCGTAATGCCGTCCGAGATCGGTGCGGAAATACGCCCAGAGCACGCCGTTCGGCAGCTCGCAGAGTCCCGGCTCCTGCAGCCCGGACGAGGAATGCGCGCCGCCGGGGAGGGCGATGAAGTCGGAGAGCTGGGCCCAGGTCCGCCCGTCGTCCGAGGAGGCGAAGAACGCGGCCTTCGAGCGTCCGTCGACGTGGTCGCGCTGTCCGTGGTAGTTCATGGTCGACGGATGGATCGCCGCGGCGGTCATCCAGCGTCCGTCCGAGAGGGGGACGACGCGGTCATTGTTGACGACGTAGTAGCCGGGATAGAGCGGCGAGACGACCCGGACGGGATCCCCGAGGGTCAGGAATTCGTCCGTCGAGCGGCGCAGGATGTATTCGGAGGAGACGCCCCGATGCTTCACGAGATAGAACACCGCTGCGTCGCCGTTCTGCATCCGGGCGGCGGAGACGCTCATGCAGTTGGTCTCGTCGGTGCCGGGCTCCGGGCGCACGAGGATGCGCGGTTCGGTGAAGGTCCGCCCGTCCCAGAAGATCGCGGCGATCTCGGCGTAGGCGTGGTCCCCCGCGCTTTCTCCGGCATAGCGGCTGTACAGATAGGCGATGCGTCCGTCCCGGAGGGGCAGGAAAGCGCCTTCGCTGTTCCGCGGATTGCCGGGCTGCGGCGCAATGTCGAGGAGGGAGGTGAATTTCATGGTGTTGTGTCCTTTCTTAAATTGCTTCGGTACAGATTCGTCTCTCAGCTGCGGCTTAAACTCCAGCGAGATTCTCAAAGGTAACGCCCATTTTCTCCGCGATCTTGAATCCGTCGCTTGCGTTGTCCTCAGTAGTGCGGGTGATGCGGTATGTTCTTCTGCCGTCAGAATCAAGTCCGGCAGTCAGATAGTCCACACCCTCTGCCTGTTCTTCATCCATTCGTGCCTTTAACGCGTGGTAGTGTGTCCCGTAGATACTTCTGACACGCTTTGCGGATAATGCCCGAATCAGGTGAACGGAAAGTTCGATCGCATCGTCGGGATCGGTGGAGGAATAGGTTTCATCGAATACAGCCAGGGCGTACTCCGGCATCTTCTCAAAAATCTGTTTGATCCTCTCGCATTCATCCATCAGCCGCCCTTTTGCGTTCAGCCCTTCATAAGAGGGCATGTGGACGAAAATCCCTTCCAACGGACTGATCTTCAGCCTCTTTGCGGGCACTTCCATCCCAAGCTGCGCAAGAATCTGCGCGACGCAGACGGATGACATGAAGACGGACTTGCCGCCGTTGTTCGGTCCTGTGAGGATATAGACCATTCCCTGCTCGTCGAAGGAGAAGTCGTTTGCTACGCAGGACCCCGCGCCTTTCTCCGCGAGGTTCATGGCGAGTACGGGATTGTACAGCCCGTCCGCCTCGAAGACCCGCTCCGATTTTTCGCAGTAGACCGGTTCGGTGAGCTTCAGCCCGGCCTGCTTCATTCGCGCGGTGATCTGATTGATTTTCAAGATGAATTCGAACGAAGGAAGGGCTTCGATCAGAAACGAGAGCTTGTCCGCGATATACGCGTTGACCTCCGGCTCCCATTGGCGGATCGCGCGTTTGAACACCTGACCGAGGGCGCGGTAGATGGACTGCTCCATCGCGTCGAAGTCCTCCGTTCGGGTGTTTTTCTTCGCCGACACCAGCGGGGCCATCGACATATTCTTGTTTTCAAAATCCAGTCGGAGAAGCCGGTCGACCAAAGTCCCCGATTCGATGTAATAGGGATTGACGCTGATAACGCCCGCTTCATAAGGTGCCAGGGAGGCATCGAAGTTGAAGCCGAGGGAGATGCTCTTCACGTTTGTGACCTCTTCAACAAGTCGGGCTGTCCCCTCTTTCAGGGCACGGTATTCGTCGCTTTCGGCAATCTCACATATCCGGGTGAAGAGCGCGCGGTAATCGTCGGATTCGAACTCCTTGCCGTGCAATTTCCAAAACTCGGCGGTTTTGTCCACGATCTCCATATAGAGCTCGGTCTGCCGGATCGAATACAGGGAGCGTTCCTCCACGTCGGACACGCTCTTTTTCTTCGTGATCTCGGAAATATAGGTGAGCTGCTTCACCAAATATTCCACGATCTCCGCGCAGTCCGGGATGCGGGAGGTGTCCGAAACAACTCTTCTTCGCCGCTCCAGTACCCCGATGTCCGTCGTCAGGTAATCGAGGATATTTCCGTTGCGGATAAAGAGAAGATCGTCCAGTTTCAGGAATTTCAGAATCCCGTCCGATACGGCCACATCGTTGGTTCGATCAAAAAACTTCATGGAGCCCTCCTTTCCCATCAGAAGACGTTCCCGGTCAATACGTATGTTCGAAGAAGGAAACACACACCTCCCGTCAGGCATCCCGAAAGAATCAGCTGAATCCAGAACATGACGGGAGAATAGTACCGTTTCCAGAACTTGTAAAAGAAACGCAGAAAGAAGAAGGTCAGGATCGCCACCGGGACGACGATCAGGATCCAGATCCCGTGAAAGAACAGCTCGCAGATCTCAAGGAGAAGGCATTGAATCAGGAAGAGCGCAAGGAGAACATCCCGCGGGATCGTGATGCGGTTCACGGAATCCTGCGCGAGTAGATCCCGGATGCGATTCAGAAACTTCATGGAAACCTCCGCCACTTTCCTTTACAGGACAATGCCCGTACAAATCCGCTTCTCCGTCCTCTCAATCCCTCTCATGCAGGTACTCCTCGAACCGCCGGATGTCCTCGGTCCTGCCGATGACGGCGAGGGTGTCCTTCTCACGGACGACGGTCTGGGGGGTGATGGCGGTGGTGACCTCTCCTCCCCGGCGGATGGCGATGATGTTCAGCCCCCAGTTCTTCCGGATGTTGAGATCGAGCACCGTCTTTCCGTCGACGCGCGGCGTGAGAGCGAGCTCCATGATGTCCACGGTCTCGGAGAGGCTGATGTATTCGAGGATATGCGGAGAGGCGAGGCGTCCGGCAAGGCGGAGGGCCATGTCGTGCTCGGGGTAGATAACCTCCGCGCCGAGGCGTTCGAGGACCTCGCCCTGCTCCTTGCTCGTGGCCTTGGCGATGACGCGCTTCACGCCGAGCTTCATCACGTTGAGCGTGGTGAGGATCGAGACGTCGATACGCGAGCCGATCCCGATGACGGCGACGTCCGCGTCCGCGAGCCCTGCCGCCGCGAGATTGTCGGCGACGAGGACGTCGGTCACGAACGCGTTGTCGGTGAACTCGGCAGCACGGTTGATCTTGTCGCGGTCCTTGTCGATCACGAGGACGTCCTTCCCTTTCGACGCCAGCTCCTCCGCCAGCGCGAACCCGAACCGCCCGAGCCCGAT
>CACZSA010000240.1 GCA_902783705.1 uncultured Ruminococcus sp. | reverse complement strand
GTCCTGCTCGCCCTCGGGATCGGCATTGCGAACATCCCCGGTCTGACGGTGACGCACCTGTTCCTGTTCTACTGCACGCTCCGGGCGACGACGCTCCTTCCCACGGCCATGACGCTTTCCGGGAAGAAGCTCTCGGCGAACGGGGTATTCTTCGGCGTCCTGGCGTCCTTCGTGATCGGGCTTCCGATCTTCGCTTACGGAAACCTCGCCGGGCTGGCTGTCTGGAAGACGGTCGGCTCCCTCGTGACGGTTCTGCTTTCCGGCATTGTAGCTCTCGCACTCTCGCGGAAGGGGGCTGATGCGGCATGAAGATCGTCGTGAAACCCCTCTCCGAGCTTGTGACGCCGGAGTACAACGTGCGCCGCCACACAGACAAACAGGTGAAGGAGCTCGTCCGTTCCGTGGAGAAGTACGGGCAGATCCGCCCCATCGTCATTGACGAGGACGGCGTGATCCTGTGCGGCAACGGTCTGAAAGAAGCGCTCCTTTCGCTGGGCCGGGAGACGGGCGAATGCCTGATTCAATCCGGTCTCAGCGACGCAGAGAAGAAAAAGCTGATGCTGGCAGACAACCGGATCTATGATCTGGGCGTGAACGACATCGCCGCCTTTGACGCGATCATAGCGGAACTGGACGGGGATTTCGACATCCCCGGCTACGACGACGAATTTCTCGAATCTCTGATCGCTGACGCGGAAGAAACGACCGCCGTGCTCTCCGAATACGGCACGCTGGACGAAGACGAGGCCGAAGCCATCCGCACGGCCGAAAATACGCCTGTGAGACCGGTTCAGTCGGCGCAAAGCGAACCCTCCGCCGAATCGCCTGTTGCAACGCGCGAGGAGGCCCCGGAGAGCGGCGAAACGCCCGGGGGAAGGTTTGTCATTTGCCCGAACTGCGGCGAGCGGATATGGCTGTAAAGCGCGTTCAGGGCGACATCACCGTCGTGGAGGCGGCGAAGCGCAGAATCAGGAATGTGTTCGGAAACGACCTGCATGTGTACATGTCCTTCTCAGGCGGGAAGGACAGCCTGTGTCTCGGGCAGATCGTTTATACCCTGATTCAGGCCGGGGAAATCGACCCCTCCCTGCTTACCGTCATCTTCATCGACGAAGAAGCGATTTTTCCCTGCATTGAGGAAACGGTCAAAGCCTGGCGGAAAAAGTTCATGCTCGCCGGAGCCGAGTTCCGGTGGTACTGTCTGGAAGTCCGGCACTTCTCCTGCTTCAATCAGCTGGAAGCGGACGAAAGCTTCATCTGCTGGGATCATACGAAATCCGACGTCTGGGTCAGGCAACCGCCTCCCTTCGCCATCCGGACGGATCCGTGCCTCAAGCCCCGTGTGGACAATTACCAGGCGTTTCTTCCCCGTGTGACGCGGGACGGGATCATGCTCTCCGGCGTGCGGACGGCTGAATCCATCCAGCGCCTTCAATACATGGCTGCGCTCGGTCTCGGCGGGAAAGGCCTGACCGGGACGCGGCAGATCTATCCCATTTACGACTGGAAGACCGCCGACGTATGGAAGTTCCTTCTTGACGAGCACGTTGAGATCCCGGACATCTACCTGTTCATGTGGCAGGCCGGAATCGGCAAGGGGCAGCTCCGTGTCTCGCAGTTCTTTTCCAGCGACACGGCGGGCTGTCTCGTCCGGATGAACGAATACTACCCCGACCTCATGGAGCGGGTGATCCGGCGCGAACCGAACGCCTACCTCGCGGCTCTGTACTGGGATTCGGAGATGTTCGGGCGCTCGACGAGGACGCGCAAAGAACTTGAAGCGGGCGAACCCCCGGACTACAAGGAAAAGCTCGTGGATATGCTCATACGCCACCCGGAGAAGCATTTCCACACCGAGCACCAGAAGCATGTGGCGGAGCAGTACCGAAAGGCGTTCATCAAGATCGAGGGCATGGCCCGGCCGCGTGACTACCGGAAACTGTATGACGGGATCGTCGCAGGGGATCCGAAGCTCCGCACCCTCCGGGCTGTGCATCAGGACGTCGCCTGCGCTTACGCGGAATACTCCAAGCAGTTCCGAAAGGGGGCGGCGGCAAATG
>CACZSA010000239.1 GCA_902783705.1 uncultured Ruminococcus sp. | reverse complement strand
GAGGTCAGCATGGTGAAGACCACCGCCTGAATCGCGCAGAACAGGAGCGAGAGGACCATCATGATGACCGGGGCGCCGATGGGGAGAAGATCGTAAAGGTTGTGGGTGACGGTCTCCTCGCCGAAGACGTTGCCGAAGAGGCGCAGGGCGAGGGACGCGGGCTTGATGAATTCGTCGAGGACCATGAGGGGGAGCATGAACGCGATCGGGCTGACGAAGCGCTTGAAATAGTGCTTCACGCCCGCGCGCAGTCCCGCGATCTGGAGGAATACGAAGGTCGTGACGCCGAGGCCGAGCGTCACCGAGAGGGACGAGGTCGGCGCGGCGAAGTATTTCGTGAGGCCGACGCCCGGAATCAGCCCGGTATAGTTCGCGAAGATGATGAAGATGAAGAGGGATCCGAGGAAGAAGAAATACTTCCGCGCGAGGTGTCGCCCGATGATGCCGGAGAAGAAATTGTCGAGATATTCGATCCCGCATTCGACCATGTTCTGGAACTTCCCCGGACGCTCCTTCATGTTCCGCGTCGCGAGGACGGAGAGGACGGCGAGGAGCGCGAGGAGGACCCACATGGCGACGACCTCCCCGGTGACGTCGAGGATCCCGCCGAGGGGAATGAGGACTTCGGACGGTTCGCCCATGGTTTATTCGCCTCCTTTGCGGTCGGTGGATTCGGTGTTGTCGTGATTCGGAGGATTCCCGTTCGCCTGGCGCAGGAGCCGGGGCGTGAAGAGGAGCATCGGGAGGGTGAGGCCCGCGGCGGCTCCGACGAGCATCCATGTGCGGTCCCACGGCGTGAGAGGCGCGAGGAAATACACACCCGCGAGCACGCCGGCGGAGAGGAGCAGCCGCACGGCGGACAGCGCGCCGAGGAAGCCCCCGCCCTTCTGCGACGCGAGCGCGCGCTTCGTGAGCAGGTAATTGACCGCCGCCGCCGCGCATCCGACAGCCATGGCGAGGAGCAGTCCGACGAGGGATCCGTCCATCGGCGCCGCCTCCTTTCGGAAAATCGAATCATTGGTTATTTGATAAGTATAGCATACCCCATCGGGGAGTTCTACGCGTATATTTTAACATAAATTTAACATAAATATGAACTCCGCCCGGCATGCGGCAAAAAAAGACCGCCGCAGGAGAAGGCGGCAGTCCCGGGAATCGATTTGTTCAGAAGGTGCGGCAGAGTCCGCAGAGCGCGCCGAGGACGAAGGAAGCTGCAGAAGAACCGCTCCAGCCAGGCCATCCCGGTCCCGAAGTACGACGGAGATCCAGCGGCTTCTCAAGCAGATCTCGATCTGATCCCGCCCGCAGTCGCAGGCATAGAAAAAGGGCTGTCGTCCGGATTCGAACGGCAGCCTTTTCGCATGGTCCGGCTTATTTGAGGTAGATCTCGAGGACCGGGATCTCCGCGCCGAGGGGCTTGTACACGGGCAGCGGGATATCGACCGTGCGGGCCTCGGGGTTATAGTTGAAACGCATCTCGGACGCGTCGGAGAGGAGCTGGATGTAATCGACGTGCTCCGCGACCTCGCCGGTGAGCTTGATCTTGCCGAAGGGCCAGGAATACATGTGCAGATACAGCCGCTTCGTCTCGGGGTTGTACGTATAGCGGCAGTCGCGCGGGCACTCGAATTCCAGCGGCGCCTGCGTGCAGCCGTAGATCGCGCGGGAGTGACGGCGCATCCACTTGCCGATCCCGCGGAGGCGCTCGTAGGCGCGCTCGTCGAACTCGCCTCTTCCGGTCGGGCCGACGTTGAGGAGCAGGTTGCCGCCCATCGAGACACAGTCGATCAGCATTTTCAGAAGCTGGTCGACGCTCTTCCAGCTCTGCTCGTCGCGGTGATAGCCCCACGAGCCGGAGAACGTGTGGCAGCCTTCCCAGACGACCGGCGTCCCGTTCACCTTCACCCATTCGTCGGGCATGTACTGCTCGGGCGTCTTGACGTCCTGATCGATCTGCAGGCGGTCGTCGATGATGATGTTCGGGTTGATGGCGCGGATCTTTTGGAGAAGCTCTTCGCTGCGCCAGGTCTCCTTGCCCTTGCCGGCAAAGCGGGCGTTCGGGCCGACGGAGAAGTCGAACCAGAGAATGTCGACGGGATCGTACCGTTTTAAGAGCTCTTCGGTCTGGTTGTGGAGGTAGTCGACGTAGCGGTTGATATCGCGGTCCTTGTCCCTTGCGATGTAGTCCTCGTTGTTCCGCATCGGGTGGCAGGCGTCGACCGTGTAGTCCGGGTGATGCCAGTCGAGGAGCGAATGATAGAACCCGACGCGCAGTCCCTTCGAGCGGAACGCGTCCACCATGGGCGTCAGAACGTCCCGCCCGTAGGGGGTGTTCGTCGCCTTGTAGTCGGTGTAGGCGGAATCCCAGAGGCAGAAGCCCTCGTGGTGCTTGGTCGTGATGACGAAATACTTCATCCCCGCGTCCCGCGCCGCCTCGGCCCAGAGCGTCGGGTCGTAGAGATCGGGATCGAAATGGCGGAAGTACTTCTCGTCGTAGATTTCGGTGGGGATGCGCTCGTAGTTTTTCAGCCATTCATGGCGCGCGCCGAGGGCGTAGAGGCCCCAGTGGATGAACATGCCGAACCGGTCGTGCGTGAACCAGCTCGTGTCGCCTGGCGTCGGCGCCGGCTTGATGAGAGTCAGATCTTCCAGTCTCATAAGTTCCTCCGTAAATTGATGGGATTCTTGGGTTGGGTGCTTGGCTCTTTTATAAAACTACCATATACGCCGCCGGATTGCAAGACTTTTTTGTGAATTTTTGAAAATTCTGCGGGATCGTTCCCGGCTCACTTGCCGTCCGGGAAGCTCGTGAACGCGCCGCGCTCGACCGTCGGCAGCCCGTACTTGGCGCGGGCGTCGGCGATCGCGCGGATGAGGAAGGCCATGTTGCGGGCGAGGTTGCGCATTACCTGCAGGCCCTCGAGGTCCTTCTTCACATCCTCCGCCGTGAAGCCGTGGACCTGGTTCCAGTAGGTCGAGGACGCGACGGGCATGCCGCTGATCGTGAAATACTTGTTCAGCACGTCGAACGAGGCCGTGTTCCCTCCCCTGCGGCAGGAGACGACCGCCGCGCCGACCTTCATGTGCTTCGAAAACGAAGAGCTGTAAAACAGGCGGTCGAGGAAGGAGAGGAGCGTCCCATTCGGCGAGCCGTAATACACCGGGCTCCCGATGACGAGGCCGTCCGCCGCCTCGAGTTTCGCCGCCGCCTCGTTCACCGCGTCGTCAAAGACGCACCGTCCGGTCTTCGAGCAGGTCCCGCAGGAGACGCACCCGCGGATGCTCTTCGATCCGATCTGCATGAGCTCGCACTCGATCCCCTCGTCCCGGAAGACGCGGATCATCTCGTCGAGGGCGGTGGCGGTGCATCCGTGCGGATGGGGGCTTCCATTGATGAGCAGTACGTTGGACATCGTTGATTCCTCCGATATGTATGATGATTCGGTTTATTCGGTCTTGCGCCGCTTCTCCGCGCGCTGCTGACGGGCGACGCCTGCCATGCGGAAGAGCGAGGAGACGACGAGCATCCCGACGGCGATCAGTCCCGCGGCGGCGGCGGTTCTCACGCCCTGCCCGACGGAGAGCATCTCGCTCCCCTGCAGAAGATATTCGACGGTGTAATAGACGCCCGCCCCCGGCACAAGCGGCAGAAGCGCGATCACGAGATACGAGAACGCCGGGAACTTGCGGATCCGCGCCATGATCTCGGCGTAGAGGGAGATCGACGCGGCGGCCGCGAAATAGGCGAAGAGGGCCGAGGAAGAGATCCGCTCTGCGAGAAGATACGCCCCCCAGCCGAGCCCGCCGCCCGCCATGCAGATGAACATCCCCGGCGTGCGGATGTTGAAGAGGATGCAGTACCCGCAGCAGGCGAGCGCGGCGAAGAGGATCTGGATCCACCACGGATACGGCACGTCGAGGCTGATCCCGACCGAGGTGACGTCCCAGAGCGCGTAGCTGAGGCGCAGGGCGGTCCCGGTCCCGAGAAGGAGCGCGGCGGCGGTCAGGGCGACCCCGACGAGCTTGTTGATCCCGGAGAGCGTGTCGCCATAGATGATATCCCGCATGCTGTCGGTCATCATCATCCCGGGGACGAGGAGCATGAGCGCGCCGATCGCCGCGGCGTCCGCGTACCGGATGACGTGGAAATGCGTCAGGGTCTGGCTGACGACGCCGATGAAGAAGGACGCCGCCATGGTCTGGAAGAACGAATTGACGCGGAAACGGGTGAGCATCCGCAGAAACGCGCCCGTGATCACGCCGCAGATCCCCGCGAGAAGTCCGTCCGAAGCCGTCCCGCCGAAGAAGACCGCAAAGGCCGCCGCGGCGAAAAAATACGCGAAATAGAGGAAGGGCGCAGGGTAGCGGTTCGGCGACTTTTCGATCGCCGCGAGCCTCGATCGCGCCTCCGCGACGTCCGGGTGCTCCGCGCAGAGCTGGCGGGCAAGGGCGTAATAGCGTTCGATCCCGTCGACGTCCGTACCGTGCGGCGCGATCCGGCGCATCTCGGTCACGGGCTCCTCGCCCTCCGGGCAGACCGTCACAATGAGGCTGCTCGGAATCGCGAAGACGTCGCCGGGGACGCCGTACGCCCGCATGAGCCGCGTGACCGCCTCCTCGACCCGGCTGATCTCGGCGCCCGCGGACAAAAGCCTGTATCCGAGGGAGACGGCGAGGTCGAGAAACGCCTCGGTCTCCTCCTTCGTTTTGAGAAATGCCGTATCGCTCACTTCGCCGCGTCCTCCGCATGCCGTGTCCAGTAGTCGCCGACGGGTTCTTCCGCTCGCTCCTTCGTCCACGGGACCTCGTGACGCTCGAAGTAGCCGATGACCGCCCCCTCCGCGTCCCGGACGGGAACGAAGAATTCCCGCTCGCCCGTGCCGCCGTTGTAGGTCTCGAACATCTCGTCCTCGCCTTCGTCCGCGCGGCGCAGGAATTCCTCGATCTTCGGGCACGTCCGCTCGTTGTGGCAGTTGAAGAGGCTGTTCCCCACCCGCACGACGTCGCCGTAACGGCGCTTTGCCGCGCGGTTGAGCCAGCGGACCGTATGCGTGCGGTCGACGAAAACGACCTCGTAGGGGTACGCGTCGAGGATGCCCCGCAGGACATCTGCTGTGATCTCCATCATTCCACCTCGGTATTGTTTTGGGTGTTTGCCGTGACAGGCGCGTGCCGTCAGCCGGGATCCGCCGGGTCGACCTCCCCGCATCTGCCGCACCGGGTGCAGCCGTTGCAGGCGAGGCGCATTCCGCACCGTTCGCACCGCGGGCCGAAAAACGGACGATAGAGCTCGTCCTCGCCGAGTTCCCGCCCCATCCGGTCGGTCAGACGGAAATGCATCGGGCGTCCCGCATGGCTGAGGCCGGATCTGCGCGCCTGCTCGCTCTGGGTGCCGCTCCCCTCGATCCGGTAGAGCCGCCCGTCCTTCACGAAACGCCGCCCGGTCCCGCAGAACACGAACGTCACGTCCGCCTCCCGGCATTCGTCGGAGAGTTCCTTCACCCATTCGTAGTGACAGGGCCGCGCGCCTCCGTAGTTCTCCCCGTCGCAGAGGACCTGCTCGAGCTTCCCGGACGCGAGATAGTCCCGGATCCGGACGGGCCCGATGAGCGGCGCGCACATGATCCCCCGGTGCTTCGCGGGCAGATCCAGAAGGATCGGGATCCGCTCGTCCGCCCGGCGCTGATTCTCCGTCGTGACGTTGAGCATGACGTTCTCCCAGCCGTCGCCCCAGTCCTCGGGCAGGCAGTCCCGGATGCGCTCCGGGCGTTTCGTGAGGAGGAAAAAGCGCACGTCCGGCCGCTCGCGGATGATGTCCCACGCCTCGGGGCGCCATGCGTCCGCCTCTGCGAGGAAGAAGTCCGACGTCATGCACACGCGGAGCATCTCGCCGCTTTGGATCTTGTAGTTTCCCCGGCGGTCCCGGGCAAGGGGATAGTCGAAGGCGGCCTTCGTGCGGTAGATCTCCCCGCCGTCCCTTCCGCGCTCCGCGTCGAGGAAATACATATAGCAGTTCTGACACCCTTCGCTGCACTTCACGCAGCCGTGCCACGGATTCCAGATGTCGTGCATTCCGTATTCCCTCCCCTCCGCGGCGGCAGATTTTTTGTTCGCTTCCATTATATTCCATTCCGGCGGAAAAATCAAGAGGGACGGGCACAAAGGGAAGTCCTCCGCAGAACGCGCAAAAGCCGCGGCGATCCCCCGAAGGAGATTTCCGCGGCTTTATCCCGGACGCCGGTCAGTTTCCGTTTTCGTAGAAGTCGTTGACCGTGCCGATCATGCGGTTCGCGATGGACTTGCGCTTCTGCACGAGGGCGGAGATGTTCGGGGACGCGCCCTGCACGATGTCCTTCATCGAATTCTTGAGCGCGCCGACCTGATAGATCCAGCCGAGGTCGTAGGCGCGGGTCGAGAAGATGATGTCGAGCATCTGACCGCTCTCCTCGTCCCGGGCGGCCTTTCTCTGGAGGGTGATCTCATAGTACGCGGGCATGACATACCGCTCGGAGAGGCAGGCCATCGCGTCGAGGACCGTACCCGTGAACACCTCGTCGGTGATGACGATCGGCACGGAGAGGAGGACGCCGTCGTTCTCCGCGACGCAGCTGCGGTAGACGGGCTGCTCCTCGTTGAATTTCGGCATCGGGAGCACGCCGAAGTCGGCCTCCATGTCGCGGAAGGCGGTGATCCGGTTGATCTCCTGCATATAGAAGAGCGCGTGGTTCCCGGCGAAGAGATCGTAGGACGAATATCCCTTGTAGATGTAGTCCGCCGTGATCTCCGGATCGGCGGCGAAGGAGATGAACTTGTCGACGATGTCCTGCACGCGCTCCGTGTCGAGCGTCAGGGCGAGCAGTCCG
>CACZSA010000238.1 GCA_902783705.1 uncultured Ruminococcus sp. | reverse complement strand
GAGCTGCTCGCGGAGGTAGTAGTCCCGCTGGTTGTCGTCCATGGCCTGCTTGACCTTCTGGTGGATCTCGAGCTCGGTCTGCATCAGCTCGATCTCGGATTCCATGAGGAGCAGGGTCTTTTCCGCGCGGCGCATGGGATCGAAGATCTCGAGCACGGCCTGCTTGTCCTCGTACCGGACGAAGAGCTGCGCGGCGATGAAGTCGGCGAGGAGGCCGGGGTTGTTGATGGACCGCGCGGCGATCTCAAAGTTCTGCGAGAACGCGGGACGGTAGCGGAGCATTTCGCCGAGACTCTCCATGAGCTCCGCGAGCATCGCTTCGGTGCGGATATCGCGGGAGGAGAAATCGGCGGTGACGGTCTTGGTGATGACGTCGGCGGTGTAGTAGCCGTCGCTCATGCGCATATCCGTGAGAGTGGCGCGGCAGAAGCCCTCCGCGACGATCCGCACGACCCCGGTCTTGGGGTGCTTGACGGACTGGCGGAGGCGGGCGACGGTGCCGGTGAGGTAGAGGTCGTCCGAGCCGGGTTCGTCGACGCGGGTGTCCTTCTGAGTCACGAGGAAGACGACCATGTCGGAGGCAAGCGCGGCGTCGCAGGCTTTCTTCGAGATCTCGCGCTCCAGTTCGATATTGATATTGTTGCCGGGGAAGGCGACGATCCCGCGCAGGGGAATGAGCGGGAGGGTCTGCCGGGCGGCGTTTTCTCTGTATGTAGGCATAGAAGGTTTCCTTTCAGGAGAAAAGGGAAGTGCATTTTAAAGAATACTTACTCTTTATTATAACACAAGAGAGGGCGGGAAATCCACAGGAGAAAATAAATAATTGTAACATTTCTTGTGTATCCGCTTTGTTGAATCTGTCCCATGGGCCGCTCTTTTCGGTCGGTTCTGCGGACCCCGGGGCGCTTTTCCGTAAACTTTACCGAAAATTTACGCCTTGCCCCCTTTCATTTATGAAATCTTGTTGATTTTTCACGCGCGATGCGATACAATACCCATGTATATCCCCGTATTATTCCCGAGTGAGGATCGCCATGCGCAAAAATATCCGCCGCACCCTTACCTTTGTCCTCGCCGTCATCCTGATCCAGGGCCTCGCGCTCCTCTTCTTCACCCCTGCCGGGCTCGAGCGCGTCTTTGTCCTGCCTCTCCGCCTGCACGCGGAAAAATTCAAACCGGACAACAATGCCTACGCCGTCTATTACGATTCCCGCACGGACGTCGCCGCGGCCGATCTCATCGTCGTCGGCATCGATCCGAATGTCGCCGAGTCCTACGATGCGCTGGGGCATTTCTCCCGCTTTGTCAAGCAGTATAACGATTTCTCCGCCGTCCTTATGCCATTCACGAAGGCGCAGGTGACGGTCACCGGATCCCTCATGAAGCAGACCGACGAGGAGAAATTCCGCAAGCGCATCCAGTCCCTGAATGAGAGCTACGGCCTCTCCGCCGACTGCTGCGACTATCTCTCCGAGCTCTTCTACGTGAACACCACCATGTCCGAGGCGAAGAAGTTCAACGTCGCCTCCTTCTCCGATTCCGAGGAGGACGCCGACCGATCCCTCGCCGCGCAGATCGCCGACGCGTTCCTTGAGACCGAACGGAGCGCGCTCTGCGTCGTCGACACCTCGTTCCTCGAGAACGGCGCGGACGAGCTTGCGAGCCTGCTCCCCGAGAAGCGCATCCTCTTTGTCGGGATGTACTACGACCGGGACACCGTTTCCCCGCAGACGCACGAGGCGATCTCCTTCCCGGATCTCTCCGCCGGACCCGCCTGCTTTTTCGTGCGAAGCCGGACCCTCGGCGCCTATTACCGCTACTACCGCTTCGTCACGGGCCTCTTCGGATCGGAACGCGAGGATCCCGTCGACGCGCGCTTCACCGATTATTTCTTTGTCATCGCCAACGGCACGCCCGCCACGCCCGGCGAAGTAATGGAGACGCCATGATCGTATTCGAAGAAAAACAGTTTGAAGAATCCGTCTTCGCGCAGGACTGCCCCCTCGCCGTCCCGGTCCAGATCACCGTGGACCATGCGGCGCAGGCCGGAGAAGGGCTGACCCTGCTTGTCTTTTCCTTCTGCGGGGAGATCGCGCGGGCGTTCGAGGAGCGCTTTGCGGCGGATCCCCTCGGCGAGGACGCGATCGCCTGGCTCCGGGACGCGCTGGCGGAGAAAATGGCCCCGTTCGGCTACGACGAGTGCGATATCGAGAGCTATCCGCTGTACGATTACCGCCCGGAGAGTCTCCGCCGGGACGTCATCCTGCCGGGGTGCGCGCTGATCTCCACCCTCGACGGCGAGGAATGGGACGAATTGCCGCTCGATGAGTTCGCGCTCGATCCCGAAAATCCCGCGGACCGGATGGCGGTCATCCGCGAAGACGGGCGGATCGTCTGCTACGCCGGGATCAACGACATCTCCGAGGAGGAGGGATCGGCGGAGCTGACGGTCGAATGCGAGGAAAAATGGCGGGAGCGGGGGTACGGCGCATCCTGCACGGCCCTGCTCGCCGAGCATCTCTCCTCCCTCGGGCAGCCCGTTCAGTATGTCACCTCCCACCTCAATCTCCCCTCCGTGAAGTGCGCAGAGCGGGCCGGATTCGCAAGACGGAAGTCCGTCTTTCCCTTCGTCTTCCGCAAATCGGGCGTCGACGACGGCGAATTCTTCGATTTCACCTGACCCCCGCCGCGCTTCCGTCCTCTCTTACTACTTACAGAATAAAAAGGTGCTCTATGGCTTACGATGCCGCAATGCTCCGCTTCGTCGTGCACGAGATCAACGAAAAGCTGACGGGCGGAAAAGTCGATAAAATCTACCAGCCGGGTCACGACGAGGCCGTCTTCGTCATCCGCTGCGGGGGCGAGGAACACCGTCTCGACCTCTCCGCGGGCGGAAACGGCTCCCGCATGAACCTCACGTCCCTCAAACCGGAGAACCCCGCCGTGCCGCCCATGTTCTGCATGATGCTGCGCAAGCATTTCTCCGGGGCGCGCTTCGCCGGAGCCGAGCAACTCGGATTCGAGCGCGCCGCCCGCCTCACCTTCGATACCCACGACGAAATGGGCTTCTCCACGCAGAAGCACGTCATCGTCGAGCTGATGGGGCGGTTCTCGAACATCATCATCACGAACGCGGAGGACAAGATCATCGGCGTCCTCAAATCCGTCGATTTCTCGACGAGCGAGCGGCGTCAGGTCCTCGCCGGGATGACGTACGAGCTCCCGCCGAAGCAGGACAAGGAGGATCCGCTCTCCGAAAAGGTCGACGAGCGGTTCTTCAACACCCTCGCCGCGGCGGAGGATCCGGACCGTCCGGCGGAGAAGTTCATCATGTCCCATTTCGCCGGGATCGCCCCGCTCATCGCGCGGGAAATCGTCTACCGCGCCGCCGGAAAAACGGACGCCACCATGCGCGAAGCCGCCCGCGATCTTACGGAGCAGTTCTTCCGCATGATCGCCCGGATCCGCGAGCTCGACGGCACGCCGACGGTCGTGAAGGACGACACGGGCAAGCCCGTCGAATACGCCTTCACCGAGCTTCACCAGTACGGAGGCCGGATGCGCACCGAGACCCTCCCGACCTACGGCGCGCTGATCGACACCTATTACGGCGAGCGGAGCCGGGAGGAGCGCATCCACCGGAAAGCCGGGGATATCTTCCGCCTCCTCACGAACGCGGAGAACCGGATCACCAAGAAAATGAACCTCCAGCGCGACGAGCTCGCGGCCTGCGACGACGGCGAGCGGTACAAGCTCTGGGGGGACCTCATCACGGCGAATATCTGGCAGCTCTCCCGCGGGATGACTGAATGCACCCTGCCGAACTGGTACGACGAGGCGGGCGGCGAGGTCACGATCCCGCTGGACAAGCGCCTCTCCCCGCAGGCGAACGCGCAGGTCTACTACAAGAAATACAACAAATCGAAGACCGCGCGGGTCCACCTGACCGAACAGCTCGCCGCGGCGGAGGAGGAGCTCGCGTACGTCTACACGGTCCTCGACGCCCTGAGCCGCGCGGAGGGAGAGCGGGAGCTCGGGGAGATCCGGGCGGAGCTCTGGCACAGCGGCTACGCGTCGAAGATGAAGAACTACACGGAGCACAAGGCGCAGACGCCGACGCTCGCCCGCTACCGCACCTCGGACGGACACACGGTCCTGTGCGGGCGGAACAACGTATCGAACGACTACCTGACGACCAAGGCCGCGGCCCGGAGCGACTGGTGGTTCCATGTGAAGAATCAGCCCGGGTCCCATGTCGTGCTCGAATGCTTCGAGGGGGAGAGCGATCCCCCGGAGCAGGCGTTCACCGAGGCGGCGGAGATCGCGGCATACAATTCCAAGGCGCGCGGCGGCGTGATGATCCCCGTCGACTACACCCGCGTCGCCAAGGTCAAGAAGCCCGCGGGCGCGAAACCCGGCTTCGTCATCTATACGACGAACTGGACCGCGTACGTCACGCCGGACGAGGACCGCATCCTCGCGATGAAGCAGAAATAATCCCACGCAAGGCAAAGGAGACGCATCATGGAGAAAAAAGTATTTGCATTTGACCTCGACGGAACGCTCACCGAGCACCGGACCTGGATCACCGACGAAAACCTCGCCGTCCT
>CACZSA010000237.1 GCA_902783705.1 uncultured Ruminococcus sp. | reverse complement strand
GTCGCCCTTTGGAAACCTTCGGTTTGGAAACCTGAACTAAACTGAAAAATCTGAAGAAATCTGAATTTATCCGGCTTCCCGTTTGATGATACCATATCTCCCACGGGATGTCAAGGGGTTACGGGGTCTCGCCGAGAACTTCCCGGAGGACGGGGGCGAGGTCTCCGGCGAGGGTCTTCGAGAAGGCCGTGCTGCCCTTCTTCGACATGTGCCCCCAGTCGGAGTAGTTGGTGTTGTCGTCGTTGAACGGCGAGGCGAGCGCGTCGTTGTAGTTGAGGAACGGGATCCCGCGGGCCTCGGCGACCTCGGCAAGCTCGTGGTTGTGGAGCTTCCGGTCGCTCGATTTCCAGCCGCTGTATTCCGGGCACTCGACGAAGATCACCTTGATCCCGTCCGCCTCGAACTGGTCGAGCAGGCTCTCGAACGCGCGCCATTCCCGGCGGTTGTGGATGCATCCGACGGTGGTGGTCCCGCCCGCGAACGGCACGTCCCACGGGATATACCCCTTATAGTATTCCGACGTGATGTTGTGGTCTTTATCGAAGAGGGTCTTGTGCTCGTAGGTCGGCAGGACGAGGTCCGCTTCGGTGAGGAGGCGGCCTTCGATCTTCGGCGTGACCGGGGCGGGCGTCTCCACCTCGGCATGACGGCCGTTGAGATAATAATGGATCATCTCGGGGATCCGGTCGCGGGAGGAGAAGATCGGGTTGTTGAGAAGCAGGACCGTGAGGTGCTCGTCGAGCGCGAGGATGCCGTGCTCCTTCACCGAATCCGCGAGCATCTCGGCGACGGTCTTCTCCGGCGCGGGGAGATCCTCGGGGACGGTCTCCTCTACGGTTTCATCCGGCACGGTCTCGTCGATCGGCTCGGCGGGGGCGTTCTTCTTCTCGTCCTTGACGATCGCGCGCATGATCCCGAGCGGCATATCGGCGGGGGAATCGAACGTGATCCGCCGCCAGAGCCAGCTGTCGTCGCACATGAACCAGTCGACGCACCAGATGATCGCCTTCGGGGTGGGGTATTTCGCCTCGTTCTTGAAGATCTCGTACCAGTCCTGATAGAAGGTGGGGACGGAACCGTTGAGGCCGAAATTGAAGAATGAATGCTCGGGCATCGCCTCGTCGAGGTAGAGCGGGTTGACGCCGTGCGCGCAGTGCGAGGTGCCGATGAGGATGACGTCGGCGCGGTAGACCTGCTCGAACATCTCGTAGTACTGTCCGAAGTAGTGATAGCAGTGGCGGTCCTTGTATTTCTGATAGAACGCCTCCATCTGCGCGGCCTGGGCGTTCAGGGCTTCGAGCTCGAGGCGCAGGCGCTCCTGCTCGTCCTCGGTCTTCTGCGCTTCGAGGCGCACGCGCTCCGCCATGCCGGCTGCCTCGGCGATCTGCCGGGTCTCGTCGGCGATGAAGGATTTCATGAGGGCGTTGGCTCCGGCGACGATGCCGAAGGAGAGGGCGATCACGGCGAGGCCGGAGACGGCGTATCGGAGGATTCCGCGGGTGTTGTCTTTCATCTTGTCACGCCTCCCTCAGAACTGGAAATAGATGAACGCCTTGTTGTCGTACGCACCGAAGAGAACGATCGCGGCGACGAGGAGGGCGTAGGTAACGGCGCGGACCGGATGCGGGATCCGGAAGTACGCCTCGGTGAGCTTTTTGCCGTAGTTCATGAAGAATTCGGCGAGGAAGAGCAGGACGACCGCCGCGATCGCCACCCAGACGCGCAGTTCGGGGATCGCGGAGAAGTCCATCGCGGTCGGACCGAAGAGGCGTCCGGCGATGCGGAAGGCCTCGGGGACCGTATTCGCGCGGAAGAAGATCCACGAGAAGGAGATGAGGGCGAAGGTCACGGCGGTGTCGATGAAGCCCCGGAGCGCGGGCAGCTTCTCGACCCGGGTGAGGGCGGCGAGCTTATCCTTCACGGGTGCGACGAAGCGGGCGACGCAGATGTAGATGCCGTTCAGAAGTCCCCAGAGGACGTAGGTATAGCCCGCGCCGTGCCACACGCCGGAGATCGTGAAGGTGATGAGCTGGTTGAGGACCCAGCGGGGCTTCGAGACGCGGTTGCCGCCGAGGGGGATATAGACGTAATCGCGGAACCAGGTCGAGAGGGAGATATGCCACCGCCGCCAGAATTCCGGGACGGAGCGGCTGAAATACGGCGTGTCGAAGTTCTTCATGAGGTCGATGTCGAGGATCTTCGCG
>CACZSA010000236.1 GCA_902783705.1 uncultured Ruminococcus sp. | reverse complement strand
GTTGACGCCCGCGAAGGGCTTCTCGTGGAGCAGGCAGACCAGCCCGTGCTTCGCCGCGACCTTCTGCATGATCTCCATCGTGAGCTGATTGTGATCCGTCGCCACATTGGTGGTGGAGTAGATCGGCGCGAGCTCATGCTGGGCCGGGGCGACCTCGTTGTGCTCGGTTTTCGCGAGGATCCCGAGCTTCCAGAGCTCCTCGTTCAGCTCCTCCATGTAGGCGGCGACGCGGGGCTTGATGACGCCGAAATAGTGGTCGTCCATCTCCTGGCCCTTGGGCGGCTTTGCGCCGAAGAGCGTCCTCCCGGTGAAGCGCAGATCGGGCCGCTTCTCATAGAGCTTTCGGTCGATGAGGAAATACTCCTGCTCCGGGCCGACCGAGGTGGTGACGCGCTTGACGTCGGTATTGCCGAAGAGCTTTAAAATGCGCAGCGCCTGCCGGTTGATCGCCTCCATCGAGCGGAGCAGCGGCGTCTTCTTGTCGAGCGCGTGTCCGCCGTAGGAACAGAACGCCGTCGGGATGCAGAGGGTCTTACCCTTGATGAAGGCATAGGACGTCGGGTCCCACGCGGTGTAGCCCCTCGCCTCGAAGGTGGCGCGCAGACCGCCGGAGGGGAAGGAGGAGGCGTCCGGCTCGCCCTTGATGAGCTCTTTGCCGGAGAATTCCAGGATCACGCCGCCGTCGGGAGCCGGGGAGATGAATGAGTCGTGCTTTTCCGCCGTGATGCCCGTCAGCGGCTGGAACCAGTGCGTGAAGTGCGTCGCGCCTTTCGAGACGGCCCAGTCCTTCATTGCCTCCGCCACTGCGTTCGCGACGCCGATGTCGAGCTCCGCGCCCTCGTCGATGGTCCGCCGCAGGGACGCGTAGATCTTCGCCGGGAGAACCGATTTCATGACCCGGTCGTCGAAAACCATGCTGCCGAATGTTTCCGTGAGAGTTGCCATACCGTGCTCCTTCCGCCCGCCGCCGTGGACGGGCTGTTCAGTATATAAAAATCGAAAAGGCAGCGACACCTCCGCCCGGGATACCGGGAAAAGACGCCATTGCCTTTTTGGATTGCATAAATATTAAAGTCGTCCGGGAATAGAGAAGCGCCTCCGCAGGGGAGAGATCTCCCCCGCGAAGACGCCGTTGCCTTTCACGACTGCATTATACACCGCCGGACGAATTCTGTCAAGAGGGCGGATTGCACAAAATTTCCGCGGAACGCGATGCATAAACTGTCAATAAAAATTCAAAGTTCCGCTTGACAGAGCCCGGAAAAAGCGGTATAATGCATGCAAATGAGCAAAGGCGTTCATTCCGGTCCGGCCGGGATGAGCGCGTTTTTGTTTTTCGGAGGAACTGTATGAAACGGGAAGGAGAGGTCAGGATCCCCTCGGGCTGCGCCATCGCTGCGGTGATCGACCGGGACGGCGGGCGGATCCCGGGGAATCTCACGGCGGAGGCCATGCGCCCCATGCACGAGCGCTCGAACGGCCTCGGCGGCGGCTTCGCGGGCTACGGGATCTATCCCGAATACCGGGATTTCTACGCCCTGCATTTCTTTTTCGACGACCGGGCGGCGCGCAAGGACTGCGAGGTGTATTTAAAGGAACGCTTCGAGATCGTGAAGAGCGAGATCATCCCGACGCGCAAGATCCCCTCCGTGACGGACGAGCCCGTGATCTGGCGGTATTTCGTCGATCCACTGAAATCGGTCCTCGCGGCGGAGCAGGTCGACGAGCGGGAATTCGTCGTGCACACGGTCATGAAGATCAACACCGAGCGGCGCGGCGGGTACATTTTCTCCTCCGGGAAGAATATGGGCGCGTTCAAGGCCGTCGGCTATCCCGAGGACGTGGCGGAGTTCTACCGCCTCGAGGAATACGCCGGATACGCGTGGACGGCGCACGGACGCTACCCGACGAACACCCCGGGCTGGTGGGGCGGCGCGCATCCGTTCACCCTGCTCGACTGGTCGGTGGTCCACAACGGGGAGATCTCCTCCTACGACGCCAACCGACGCTGGATCGAGATGTTCGGCTATAAATGCACCCTCCAGACCGACACCGAGGTCATCACCTATATCATGGATTACCTGCTCCGGCGTCAGGGACTGACCCTCGAGGAGGCGGCGTCCGTCGTCGCGGCTCCGTTCTGGTCGTCCATCGAGGCGGAGGGGGATTTGGAAAAGCGCGATAAGCTCACCTATCTGCGCACGGTGTTTCCGTCCCTGCTCGTCACCGGGCCGTTCTCGATCATCCTCGGGTTCGACGGCGGGCTGATGGCGCTGAATGACCGCCTGAAGCTGCGGTCGATGGTGGTCGGCGAGCGCGGCTCCCGGGTGTATATCGCGAGCGAAGAGGCCGCGATCCGCGCGATGGACCCGGAGGCCGGAGAGATCCGATATCCCGCGGGCGGCGAGCCCGTGATCGTGACGGTGAAAGGGGGGACTGTCTGATGGCAATCGCGTATGTCCAGCCGGAATTTGAGGTCGTTCGGAATGAGACCCGCTGCATCGCCTGCCGGGTGTGCGAGCGGCAGTGCGCGAACGAGGTGCACCGCTTCGATGCCGAGCGTGGGATCCTGCTCTCGGACGAGACGAGGTGCGTGGACTGCCAGCGGTGCGTGTCCCTCTGCCCGACGAGAGCCTTGAAGATCGTGAAGAACACGAATGCCTTCCGCGAGAACGCCAACTGGCAGGGCGCGGCGATCAACGAGATCTACAAGCAGGCGTCCTCGGGCGGCGTGCTCCTCTCGTCGATGGGCAACCCGAATCCGCTCCCGGTGTACTGGGACAAGATGCTCGTAAACGCCTCGCAGGTGACCAATCCCCCGATCGATCCGCTGAGAGAACCGATGGAGACGCGTGTCTTCCTCGGGAAGAAGCCGGATAAAATCAGACGCAGGCCGGACGACACCCTCGACACAAGCCTCCCGCCGCAGATCGCGCTGTCGATGCCCGTGATGTTCTCCGCCATGAGCTACGGCTCGATCAGCTACAACGCCCACGCCTCCCTCGCGCGAGCGGCTGAGAAGCTCGGCATCCTCTACAACACCGGGGAGGGCGGGCTTCACGAGGACTTCTATAAGTACGGGGCGAATACCGTCGTGCAGGTGGCCTCGGGCCGCTTCGGCGTGCATGAGGACTACCTGAGGGCGGGCGCGGCGATCGAGATCAAGGTGGGGCAAGGCGCAAAGCCGGGGATCGGCGGACACCTGCCCGGCGCAAAGATCGTCGGGGACGTCAGCCGGACGCGCATGATCCCCGAGGGTTCCGACGCCATCTCCCCGGCGCCGCATCACGACATCTATTCGATCGAGGATCTCCGCCAGCTTGTCCTTTCCTTAAAGGAGGCGACGGAATACAAGAAGCCCGTGATCGTCAAGGTCGCGGCGGTCCACAACATCGCCGCCATCGCCTCCGGGATCGCCCGGTCCGGCGCGGATATCATCGCCATCGACGGTTTCCGGGGCGGTACGGGCGCGGCTCCGACAAGGATCCGGGACAACGTGGGCATCCCGATCGAGCTGGCCCTCGCCGCGGTGGACAAACGCCTGCGCGACGAGGGGATCCGGGGCGACGTCTCGCTCGTCGTCGGAGGCAGCATCCGGTCGGCGGCGGACGTGGTCAAGGCCGTCGCCCTCGGCGCGGACGCGTGCTATATCGCGACGGCGGCCCTGCTCGCTCTGGGCTGTCATCTCTGCCGTACCTGCCAGACCGGGCGGTGCAACTGGGGCATCGCGACGCAGCGGCCCGAGCTGGTAAAGCGGCTCAATCCGGACATCGGATCCGAAAGGCTCGTCAATCTCATGACGGCATGGCGGCACGAGATCATGGAGCTCATGGGCGGCATGGGGATCAACTC
>CACZSA010000235.1 GCA_902783705.1 uncultured Ruminococcus sp. | reverse complement strand
TTTCACGACATGGGGGCAGTGATTCTTCATGGAATTTCGAGTTCGATTTCAACTTTCTGTTCTTGAACAAGTTTTTCCATGAAATCGACCTCATTCAGGCAGGATTTTAAGACCGATTCCACAAACATTCCACACAGATTCCCTTTCGATTCCTAAATCGGGGCGTACAATACAGACAACCTCGAGAGAGGAAATCCAACACACACACGAAAGGGAACTACCATGAAAAACTTCAACACCAAAATCTTCGCCTCCGTCACCGCAGCCCTCATGATCGCCGGAACCGTCGTCGCCGCCTCTGCCGCGGAGTACTCCTACCAGAACGGACGTAAAGCGCTTGCTCCGGACGCCGTTTCCGAAAACGCGGGCGTGGAGCGCGACACCTCCGCTTACGCCTGGAACCGGGGAACCGAGCAGAATGCGAACCGCGAAGAGGCCTACGCCGCCCGTCCCGAAACTGAGGATAAGGAAGTCCTCGCCGAATTCTACGCCGAAAGCGGCCTCGGAAGCATCCGGGACGAAACCGCTGTTGAAACGGATGAGGTCCGTCTGAACGAGGACTACGGCTGGTACGGCGCGGCGCAGAAGAACACCGAAATGCACACCGTCTACGAAGAACTCCCCGCCGACGCGGACGACGAAACCCGCGCAGCCTTCTACGAAGCCACCGGTCTGGGAGAAGGATCGGCCTACGACGGTGACGGAAACACCGATGAAGACGCCCTTGCCGCGTACAGCTGGAATATCGGACGTCAGAACTATGAAGCGCGTTACGCCTCCTACTCCTTCCACAACGGCGGCGCGCACTGAGACAAATTCACGGACCGGAAAATCGGGATCTGTCAAAATCGGACCGTCCTCTTGCGGCGGCCCGGTTTTTCCTGTATAATAACTGCAAACACGTTGCAGACAAGGGGAGAACGATATGCCGAGAATACTGATCGTGGACGATGAACCGGACATTCACGAGCTGATCCGGCGGTTCGCGGAGCGGGACGGATATGAGACAGTCTGCGTTTCCGACGGCGCGGACGCGGTGGAGCTCTGCCGGAAGGAGGACTTCGACGCCATCGTCATGGATTTCATGATGCCCGAAATGGACGGACTCATGGCGACGCGGAAGATTCACGAGACGAAGGACATTCCCGTGCTCATGCTGTCCGCCCGGGGAACGGAATACGACAAGCTCTTCGGCTTCGAGGCCGGGATCGACGATTACGTCACCAAGCCCTTTTCACCGAAGGAACTGATGGCGCGGCTCAGGGTGATCCTGCGGCGGCACGGCGGAAATGCACGGGAAAAGCAGGAACCGGCGCTGTCCTTCCGCGGCCTTTCGGTGGACGAATCCGGGCGGCGGGTCACGGTGGACGGAGAGGCGGTCGAGCTGACGGCCAAGGAGTTCGACCTTCTGGTCTATCTGCTCCGCAACCGCGGCATCGTGCTCTCCCGGGACAAGATCCTGAACGAGGTCTGGGGCTACGATTTCTTCGGCGAGGACCGGACGGTGGACTGGCAGATCAAGCTCCTGCGGCAGAAGCTGGGACCGTACCGGGAGAATGTCCGCACGGTGCGGGGCGTGGGGTACAAGTTCGATGAAGCGTGACAAATCCACCGTCCCCAAACCCCTCTGGCAAAAGCTGTTCGCGCGGTTCGCCCTGTTCGCCGTTCTGGTGCTGGGTTTGCTCTGGATCCTGCAGACTGTGTTCTTCCAGACCTTCTACGACGGGATGATGATCCGGCGGACAAAGCGCGCGGCGGCGTCTCTGGCGGAGGACTGCACCCCCGAAGCCGTGGACGCGCTGGCCCGGGAGCAGTCGCTCTTTGTCCTTGTGACGGACGCGGACGGTGCGATCCTTCACAGCGCGGACGAGTACAAGGAGGAATACGAAGAGCGTCACGAAAGCTATGCGCATACGGGCGGCGGCGAGGACGAAAATCCCTACGATCACGGAATAGAACAGTGGCGGATCGGATCGTACCGGAATCTGCCGGAAAATTGGTCCGCGTTCCGCACCGCGCTCCGGGAAAGCGAAACCGGCACGACGGAGCTTCGGGGCGATTCGCTCTATGTGTGGGGAACGACCGTGCGGTATGAAGGGGCGGACGCGATCCTTTACGTCAGCACGCCTCTTCGCGCAGTCGGCGGAGCGGTCGCTGTCCTGCGGATCCAGCTGCTCGCAGTTACGGCCTTATCCCTGATTCTGGCCTTTGTCCTCGCGGCGTTTCTGGCACGGAGCTTTTCCCGCCCGGTGGCAAAGCTGTCCAGAACAGCGGAAAAGCTGGGCGGAGACGATCCCGTGCGGTTTGAAACGGGCTTTTCCTCGGAGCTGGACACGCTGGCCCGGACGCTGAACGAAGCGGGGGAGAAGCTGGCGGAGGCGAAGGCGTATCAGCGGGAGCTGCTGGCGAACGTCTCCCACGATCTGCGGACACCGCTGACCATGATCCGCGGGTACGCCGAGATGCTGGAGGATGACGAGGATCCGGTTCAGCGCAAGGCCGACGCCGCGGTGATCGATCGGGAATCGGACCGCCTTGCCGCGCTGGTGAACGAGATTCTCGAATACTCCGAACTGACCTCGCTTGACCGGCTTCCGAAGGAACGAGCGGATCTCAGCGCACTCGTCTCATCCGCCGCACGGAATTACGCGGGAGTCTATGCGCGGGAGGGAGGCGTCGTCCGCTGTGAAATCGGTGAGGACATTTATGTCAACGGAAACGCCGCACGGCTGGAACGGGTCGCCGGGAATCTGATCGACAACGCGATCCGGCACGCGGGAGAGGATAAAACCGTCCTTGTCCGTCTGACGCGGGAATCCGGTAAAGCAGTCCTGACCGTGGAGGATCACGGTGCGGGAATCCCGCCGGAGGATCTGCCCCACATCTGGGAGCGGTATTATACGAACCGTCAGCGGGGCGGAAAGGGCGTGTCCGGCCTCGGTCTGGCCATCGTGAAGCAGATCGTCACGCTGCACGGCGGACAGGTGTCCGCACAGAGCCTTGTCGGAGAAGGCAGCAGATTCATCGTTTCCCTGCCGGAGGAGGATTGACGGAGATATCAGTTGCCGTGTTTTTCGGATTCGTAAGAATCCTCAGCCCATCCGTTTCATGACGTGGGGGTCCCTTTCCTCTCCCCCTTCACCCTCGCGATCATCTCCGCCAGCATCGCCTCGCACTCCTCCTCGCTTTTTGCGTAAACCGTATGGCAAGCCCGCGTCCCATCCGGGTTCCGGGGTGAATACCGCCCCTCCCACAGGTTGTCGCCGATCCGGGACACGCATCCCGTCCCCCGGCGGCGGATTTTGCCCTTGTACGGCTCGAACGCGGGCGGTTCTGCGGGTTTGGAGGAGGTCTCAGCATCTGTGTCCGTCTCAGGCTGACCGCCGTCACAATCGCCCCCACGCGCCACACGGCGGTCGATCTTCGCGGCAGCCTGTTCCCGCATCGAGTCGTTGACGTGAGTGTAGACGTTCAGTGCTGTGCTGACCGATTCGTGTCCGAGGGTCGCGGAGAGCGTCTTGATGTCCATGCCGCCCTCGGATTCTACTTTGAAAGCATCGTCGATGTACTGAAGGCTGTCTGGGAGGGCTTCTGCGAACTGCTCGCCCCGATCTTCGAAGGCGCGTTTCAGGCGGTCGCGGGTGTCCTTGACGGGGGCCTCACAA
>CACZSA010000234.1 GCA_902783705.1 uncultured Ruminococcus sp. | reverse complement strand
GGGAGCGGTGATTGACAAGAGGCCGGCTCCGGAGGCCTCTTGTCCGCCAGCCGCGCAGGCGAAAAAAACAATCGACTTGGTCGATACCAAATCCGCAAGCGTCAGCGCGCAAGCGATAGAAGGGGGTACGGATTGCCACGTCAGGACCTGAAGGTCCTTCCTCGCAATGACACTCGTTTATGCGGCATGCTGAAATCAAATGTGCTCGTATCGTTTGAGGCAGAGATATTACACGATATTATCGCTCCGCGAGCTTGCCGAAGGTGAGCTCGCCTTTTGCCCGCGGGGGCTCCCCGCCCCTTGCAAAACAAGGGATTCTGTGTTACAATATTTCTACCCAAAATACTCCAAACGGAGGTTTTTCATGAAACAGCGCGTGACCTGGGAGGCTCCGCGGACATCCCGCGCGTATCTCCATCCCTCGGGCTCCGAACGCCTCGTCTCCATCTATCCCGACTTCAAAATCACCGACCTCGACCTCAACGACAACGGATACCACTATAACCAGCCCGCGTTCGGCGTCCACCTCCTCTTCGGGCAGGATCCCGCCGACTGCGACATGGAGGCGACCCGCTGGGACAAACCCTCGGGCGGCATCCCGATCTATACCCTCCGCAACCGCGACGAGGAGTCCGGCTGCGACCTCGCCATGACCGCCTTCTCCTCCCCCGACCGCGTCCCCTTCACCTACTGCTCGCTCACCGTCTCCAACCCGGCGAACACCCGCGCGGACCCGGTGATCGGCATCCTTCCCCGCTACAACAAGACCGACCACTACCTCACCGGCCTCCACGACACCGGCTACGAGCCCTACAACCCGAACGTCGGCGAATGGTATCTCTCCTGGCTCCACCCCTTCACGCGCGGCGAGGACCCCCTCACGGCCTCCTCCGACGCCTTCGGATGGGTGAAGATCCTCTCGGCCGACGGCGACGTGCGCTGGATTTCCCGCGCGGATCAGAAAAACCGCTTCCATGCGCACGATTATTTCCGCGTCACCTTCTCCCTCGCCCCCGGAGAGAGCGCGTCCGTGCGCTTTGTGATGCGCCGCGACCCTCCCGCCGTGTCCGAACCCGTCCCGGACCATGACGCCGCGAAAAAGGCCGCTCTCGCGTATTGGAGGGGCATTCAGGCAAAAGTCACGACCCTCCCCGACGCGCCCGGCCTCGAGGACCTCTTCCGGCACAACATCGCCGTCTGCATGCAGATGCTCCAGCGGTACCGCAAATGCAAGGACCCGGACGCGATCTACTCCCGGCAGGGCGACGTCGGGCGGTTTATCTGGATCTGGGAGGCGGCGCACTACCTCACAATGCTCGACACCGTCGGCCTCTCGGAGTACGTCACGCCCGCCTACCGCATGTGGATCAAAAACTGGCAGCGCACCGCCCCGGACGACCCCCAGCGCGGCCTCCTCGACGATCCCTACGTCAAGTGGGACAACGCCAACGGCGCGGCGCTCTGGGGCATGGGGCATCACCTTCTCACCCGGGACGACCCCGCCCTCTTCGAGGAGTTCCGCACCCCGATGCTCCTCTGCCTCGACTACATCCAGTCCCGGAGAGACCCCGCAAAGGCCGCGCCGGGCGAGGTGAAGGGACTCTTCACTTCCGGGAAGGCGTCGGACTGGGGCGAGGTCGGGCAGCACTGGACCTACACGGACGCCGTGAACGTCTACGGCATCGGGTTCATGGCGGACGCCTTCGCGCATTTCGGCGACCCGGAGGCCCCCCGCATCCGCGCGATCTGTGAGGAATACCGCTCAGTCGTCATGGGCGTGCTCGAGGGGTTTGCGAAGGCGCATCACGGAGAGCGGTCCTACAACATGCCGCACATCCTCGGGACGCTGTTTGAGGAGAGCTACAACCACTGCTTCTCGACCGACGGCGCGCCCTATCTGATCCGCCTCGGCTTCATGGACCCGAACTCCGAGATCTTCGAGCAGATGGAGAATTTCTACCGCGAGATCGGGATGCTCGACGACGTCCACGGCCTTGCGTCGCGGATGACGAACGACGACTGCGGCTCCCCCGGCCTCTACGGGAACGTCTACTACACCGGCGTCGCGGAGATCTGCTGGATCGAAGCATGGAAGCGCCGCGGCGAGACCGAAAAGGCGGAGGCATACCTGAGAGGCGTGCTGAAATACAACATCACCTCGGAATACATCGTCTCCGAGCGCTACTGCTCCGCGGACCCGTGGTTCACCCCCTGGCAGCCGAACGGAAGCGGCGCCGGGCGGCTGAACGCGTTTTTGATGGAGTATTTTGGGAAAAAATATACGAAGATTCCCTAAGCCGTGCTTCAGCTTGCGCGCTCGCGCTTGCGGATGATGGATCTTGCAGATCCGACGCTTTTTTGTCCTTCCGGACGGGACCTAAGAGGACCCTCGGGCCGGGTCCTCTT
>CACZSA010000233.1 GCA_902783705.1 uncultured Ruminococcus sp. | reverse complement strand
CGACACGCGTTTTGCCCCGACGCGCTTCTTTACGAAGGAGGAAGCGGACCGGAGGCGCGAGGAGCTCCGCTTTCATCTTCGGATGTCTGCGGGGCTGTATCCGTGGCCGGAGAAGACGCCGATGGACACCCGCCGGGAGACGGTCGGCGTCTATGACGGCTTCCGGATCGAGAAGATCATGTTCGAGACCCACCCCGGCTTCTGGTCGACGGGAAACCTCTATCTCCCCGATCCCATGCCGGCGGGGAAGCGTCCCGCGATCCTCAATGTCATCGGGCACTGGGAACGCCAGCGTCTGACCCGGGAGGACCGCGCAGACTACCCGCAGCAGCTCGCCAATTTTGCCATGATGGGCTTCATCTGCCTCGTGACCGACATGATCGGCAAGGTCGACAGCCGCCAGATCTCGCATGAGTACGGCGGCGGAGAAAAGGAGCTCTGGCTCTCGAACGGTCTCGGCGTCCAGCTCTGGAACAACATCCGCGCGCTCGATCTGCTCACCTCGATGCCGGAGGTCGACGCGGATCACATCGGCGTGACGGGCGCGTCGGGCGGCGGATCGCAGTCCCTTTTCCTCGCGCTCCTCGACGAGCGGATCCGAGCCGCCGCGCCGATCAACATGATCTCGCTCCTGATGCAGGGCGGCTGCATGTGCGAGAACGCGCCGGGACTGCGCAGGGAGACGGACAACGGGGAAATGTGCTCCCTCATCGCGCCGCGTCCCCTCTTCCTCGCGGGCTCGACGGGCGACTGGACGCGCGAGCAGGAAACGCATGAGGCCCCCGCGATCCGGGAAGTCTACCGGCTCTACGGCGCGGACGCGGATTTCGAGACCTATTATCAGGTCGCGGATCACCAGTACAACGAAAAGACCCGCCACCGGGTGTACGCCTTCTTCGCGAAGCACCTCATGGGACGGGAGATCGCATGGAACGAACGCGCGGTCGACGTCGGAGACGTGCTTGATCTGACGTGGTACCGCGACCGGGATCATGCGCCGGGCGTCTCGAATGACGGGGAATTCTTCGACGCGTACTGCCGGGAGCGGCGTGCTGCGATGGAGAAGGTTTCCATCGATGAGAAGCGCCGGATGCTCGCGTGGATGACGGGCATCGGAGGCCGGGCGGCGTTTGCGGATCCGAACGTCGTGGAAGCGGACGGCGTGCGGATCGAGAAGAGCGTCGCGATGGGCGGGCGCGGGGAGATGATCCCCTTCGTGCGCCTGATCCCCGAGAACTGGGACGGCGCGCGCGTCTGCCTGCTCCTCGGCGGGGAGGGGAAGGACATCCTCGATTCCCCCGAGGCCCGGCGGATGCTCTCGGACGGCGTGACCCTCGTGAGCGGGGATATCCTCGGCACGGGCGAGACGGCGGACACGCAGATCCGGATCCTCGGCGGCGCACAGGGCGAGCGGTACTACACGACGTTCCACTATACCCGCGATGCGTACCGGGCGTCGGACGTCTCGCTTCTCTGGCAGGCCGCGCGGAAGACGGGCAGGGAACACACGCTTCGCGCGTCGGGATGTGCGGCGTCCTCGGCTGCCTGCGCCCTCCCGCTCCTCGACGGCGTGAAGGCCGCGTCGCTTGAGGGAGCCGCGCTCTGCGAGCCCTGCGTCATCCCCGGGATCGCCTTGCTCGGTGGTCCCGAAGGCTGCCTCGCCCTCGCGGGGTGTGCGGTGGACCTGTTCTGACACGGAACGCAGGAAATTCACATTTTCCCCCTTGCATTCCGCGCCTGCGTTTACTATAATGAAGCTGTCAAAGGGCGGCGCGTCCGTCTTCAATCTGAATTCATTTTTACGGAGGAATCCCCATGGCCAAGATCATCGGCAGCGCGATCCCCAACCTCCCCTGGGAGGATAAGCCGCAGGGCTACACCGATCCCGTATGGCGTTTCAGCGGCAACCCCATCATCGGGCGCAACGGCAACAAGCGCTCGAACAGCGTATTCAACAGCGCGGTCGTCCCGTTTGAGGACGGTTTCGCGGGCGTTTTCCGCTGCGACAGCCGCTCCATCTCGATGGACCTGTTCGCCGGACGCTCCGACGACGGTCTGAACTGGAAGATCGAGGACGAATCCCTCCATCTCGTCGGCGCGGATCCGGAAATCGCTCCGAACCAGTACCGCTACGACGCCCGCATCATCCCGCTCGAGGGCAAGTACTATGTGACCTGGTGCAACGGCTATCACGGCCCGACCATCGGCGTCGCGTGGACGGACGACTTCAAGACCTTCCATCAGCTTGAAAACGCGTTCCTCCCCTATAACCGCAACGGCGTCCTGTTCCCGCGCAAGATCGGCGGCATGTACATGATGCTCTCCCGCCCATCCGACACCGGACACACCCCGTTCGGTGACATCTACCTCAGCCAGTCGAAGGATCTGGAATTCTGGGGCAGACACCGCTTCGTGTTCGGCACCTACCGCGGCAACGAATCCGCATGGCAGTCCACGAAGGTCGGCCCGGGTCCCGCTCCGATCGAAACAGACGAGGGCTGGCTCCTGATCTACCACGGCGTGCTCACGACCTGCAACGGCTTCGTGTACCGCATGGGCTGCGCGCTCCTCGACCTCGACGAGCCGTGGAAGGTCCTGCACCGTACCTCCGACTACATCCTCGCGCCATGGGAGCTCTACGAGTGTGTGGGTGACGTCCCGAACGTCACGTTCCCCTGCGCCGCGCTGGCAGACGCCGACACAGGCCGCATCGCGATCTACTACGGCTGCGCGGACACCGTCACCGGCCTCGCCTTCACGACCGTGGACGAGCTCGTCTCCTTCACCAAGGAACACGACCTGATGAAGCTGTAATCCCCCCGCATCCCTTCGGACAGCCCCCGTGGTTTTGCGGAACGGAGACAGTCGAGGGAATCGGATCCAAGAGCAAAAGGACGCTCTGCACAAAACGCAGGGCGTCTTTTCGCGCGGGATTCCCAAACCCGCCTTGACAAATCCCCGATTTTGTGATACAATGATACGGTCAAAGCGGGCAGAGTTCTGCTGAGACGGAGTCCCTCGGGGTGTAGCCCAGTTGGTAGGGTGCGACATTTGGGATGTCGAGGCCGCGAGTTCGAGTCTCGCCACTCCGACGGCGTAAACCGAAGAAAGTCCTTGAAACCGCTGAGGTTTCGGGGACTTTCTCTTTTTGGGATATTCGGTTTTGCGGGGCGGCAGACCACAGGGGGTACCATAGACGGGCGGGGTTTTTCAGAGACTCTTTTTCCGGTTTGTTTGGCTCCGGATTTGTCCGGTTCGGAGTCCTTTGTGTGGACAGGCTTTTCTTTGTTTTCTGCGAGGGAGATTTTGCGGTACGGAGCGGGATTTGTCTCCTGACTTCGGATGGGGGAAATCGAACCCCTAATCCGATTTACGACGTGGGGGTGTCTTCCGTCTTTATCCGTTTTCCCTCGGCAATCCTTGCCTTGACTTCGTCAATCATCGCGGCAAGCGCGGACTCGCAGTCCTCCGGTGTCTTGGCGTAGACGGTGTGGACTTCCCTCTTTCCGTCCGCATTCTTCGGCGTGTAACGCCCTTCGTACAGGCTTTCTCCGAGCCGGTACACTCCGCCTGTTCCGGGTTTGCGGTACTTCCCCCGGTAAGGCCGGAACGGTTCTCCCTTTGCCTCGGAGGGCGTCACAGGCCGCTCTGTGGGCTTCTCTGAGGCCTCCCACTCCTCGTTCCGCCCGAATCCCTTCTCGATCTTTTCCGCCGCCTGAACGCGCATCTGATCGGTCACATGGCTGTACACGTCGATCGTCGTAGCGGAGGACACATGACCGATCACCGCGGACAGGGTTTTGATGTCCATTCCATGCTCTAATGCCGTCGAGCAAAATGTATGCCGCAGGTCATGAAAACGTGTGATTTTGCATCCGGCGTGTTCCTCCACACGGCGTATCTTTTTTCTCACCGAACTGGGATCCCGTGGGGAATCCGCCTTGACGGGCGAGGGGAACATCCACCGGGAATCCGTTGTCTTCCTGTATTCCCGGAGGACATTCACCACCGATTGAGGAAGT
>CACZSA010000232.1 GCA_902783705.1 uncultured Ruminococcus sp. | reverse complement strand
GAAGGTCGACTTGCCGCATCCGGATTCGCCCACGAGACCGAGCGTTTCGCCCTCGTAGATATCCACGTCGATGCCGTCGTTCGCCTTGACGTACATGCCCTTCTGCTTGAGGGGGAAGTACTGCTTGAGGTTGGTGATCTTCAGAAGGAGCTTTTTCTCATTTGATGCCATTCTTCCGCACCTCCTTGTTGGGATAGAAGCAGCGGATCTCCTGGGTGTCGGAGATGCGCGTCATCTTCGGCTCTTCCTCGCGGCACTTGTCCGTCGCATACTTGCAGCGGGGCGCGAATTTGCAGCCCTTCGGCAGATCGAGCGGATGCGGAACGGCGCCTGGGATCGCTTCGAGACGCTGATTGGCGGGGGTGTCGAGGCGCGGGATGGAGACCATCAGGCCTTCGGTATAGGGATGCGAGCACTCGGTCTTCGGATCGAAGAGGACCTTCGCCGGGACGCGCTCCACCACCTGTCCGCAGTACATGACGGCAACATAGTCCGCCATCTGGTTGATGACGCCGAGGTCATGGGTGATGAAGAGGATCGAGGTGCCGAATTCCTTTTTCAGATCGTTCATGAGGCGGAGCACCTGCGCCTGGATCGTCACGTCGAGCGCGGTCGTCGGCTCGTCGGCGATCAGGAGCTTCGGACGGCAGGCCAGTGCCATCGCGATCATCACGCGCTGACGCATACCGCCGGAGAGCTGGTGCGGATACTGCTTGACGACGATCTCCGGGTTCGGGATCTTGACGTCGCGCAGGATCTCGACGGATTTCTTCGCCGCCTGCTTCTTGTCCATGTTCTGGTGGACCATGAAGACTTCGGAGAGCTGCTTCTCGATGGTGAACACCGGGTTCAGGGAGGTCATCGGTTCCTGGAAAATGACGGAGATCTCGTTGCCGCGGACCTCGTACATTTCATCGCGGGAGATTTTCGTGAGGTCGCGCCCGTTGAAGAGGATCTCGCCGCTGTCGATGTAGCCGTTGCCGTCCAGCAGACGGAGAATGCTCATTGCGGAGACGCTCTTGCCGGATCCGGACTCGCCGACGATCCCGAGGGTCTCTCCTTCCCTGACGCTGTAGGAGGTGTTGTTCACAGCCTTAACGACGCCGCGGCGGGTGGTGAAGAAGGTATGGAGGTCCTTGACTTCCAGTAAGATTTTGCTTTCGTTGTTTTCTGCCATGATGTGCCTCCTTATCTTCCGTTGGCCTTCGGGTCGAGGGCGTCACGCAGGCCGTCACCGATCAGATTGATGCAGATGCAGGCGACGCCGAAGATCGCGCCGACAAAGACCCAGTTCCACCAGTAGTTCTGGATGACGATGGAGTTCTTCGCATTGTCGAGCATGTTGCCCCAGGTCGGCGTCGGAAGCGGCACGCCGAATCCGAGGTAGGACAGGGACGCCTCGGTCAGCATGGAGGTGCCGAACGCGAGCGTGATGGAGACGAGGCAGACGGACATGACGTTCGGAATGATATGGCTGAAGATGATCTTCGATTCCTTGACGCCGAGCGCCTTCGCAGCGACGACGTATTCCATCTCGCGCTGCGCGAACATCTGGGCGCGGACGAGGCGGCAGAGGCCGGGCCACGACAGGATGCCGAGGATGACCATGATGATGTACATTCTCTGCTCGATCGAGACGCGGGTGCCCATGACGGCGGAGAGGATCATCGCGAACGGGATGAACGGCATGGAGGAGACGATCTCCGCGATGCGCATGATGAGCATGTCGACGACGCCGCCGAAGTAGCCCGCCACACCGCCGAGGATGATGCCGATGATCATTTCAATGACGACGGAGAGCGCGCCGATGGTCATCGTCATCTTGCCGCCGTTCACGAGACGGGCAAAGACGTCGCGTCCGAGGCCGTCGGTACCGAACAGGAAGCCCTTCAGACCCCAGGTGCGGATATTGCCGTCCTTGTCCACGGCATAGTTCTGGAAGGATCCGACGAACAGCTTTTCGACGTCGCCGACATCCGCAGGAACCTCCGCCTGCTTGTAGCGGTTGCCGCCCCAGGAGACGACGGAGCCGTCCTCGAGGAGCGCGGTGAGGTGATACCGTCCGCCGCCGACTTCCTTGATGGGAGCGGTGAGGGTCGGAATGTCATTTTCACCCTTGGTGGGAGCGCCCCACACGAAGAGGGTGCCGTCTTCCTTCGTTGCGGCGACGGTGTTGGTCGTGCCGACGATGGCTTTCACGCCGCTCTGGGCTTCTTCCGGAATCTTCTGCACCGTGAATTTCGCGGTGAAGCAGGGATTCACGACGGAGCCGTCGTCAAGCAGCAGAACATAGGTGAAGTTGGTGACCGCCGCGCTCACGACATGTCCGTCGAGACGCTCGGCGTCGTATTCGATCTGGGCAAGGTTGTCGTTGCCCCACGTGAAGGCTCTGCCGTCTTCGGTCACGACCACGGAGAACTGGTTGGAGGCGTAGATTTCCTTGATAGCCACGTCGTGCGAGCGGTTGTTGGCCTTGAGTTCGTCCGGGAGGCGGGTCTGGCCGAGGCGGTTGTTGCCCCATGCGTAGACCGTTCCGCGGTCATCCAGCGCAAGCACATGGTCCGCGCCTGCGGCGACCTTGACAATCTTCGCGTTTTTCACTTCTTCCGGGATCTCAGAGAGGTCGATGACCTTCGTGAGCTTGGACTTGCCCCAGACGTAGATATTGCCCAGCTGGTCCGCGCCGACGGAGTAGTTGTTGCCGACGGCGATATCCGCGACACCGTTCTTCTCGAGCTCCTTCGGGTATTTCAGCATGGAATAGCCCGGGGAGACGTAGACGAGCGTGGAGTCCTGGTCGCCGAGGTCGAGGGTGACGAAATTCGGGGCGACGAAGACGAAGATGGCGATGAGGATGAAGATGATGAGCGCGGTAACGGCGATCGGCTTCGAGAAGAAGTTCCGGATGACCACGCGGACCGGGCTCTGCATCTGCTCCTCGGTGTAGATATCCATCTCCTTATTCGGGAAGAAGAGACGGCGTACCCAGCGCGTGAGGAAGAATTCCTTCTTTTCGGAGGAACCGTTTTTCTTGCTGTTATCCATTTTTCTGCGGCTCCTTCCTTATTTATCGATGCGGACGCGCGGGTCGACCAGCGTATAGCTCAGGTCGGTGAGAAGCACGCCGATGAGGCTGACGAGGGTGTAGAACATCTGCATGCCGAGAACGAGCTCATAGTCCGTCGTGGTGAGCGCGGACCAGTAGAGACGGCCGGTGCCGTTGAGGGAGAAGGTGTTCTCGATGACGAGCGAGCCGCCCGTGAAGACGCCGATCATCCAGCCCATGATGGAGGTGGAGACGGGAAGCAGGGCGTTGCGCCATGCGTGCGAGTAGATGACGACCTTTTCCTTCAGGCCCTTCGCGCGGGCGGTGCGGATATAGTCCTGCGAGAGCGTGTCCATCATCGCCGCGCGGACGGTACGGGTCATGCCCGCGAGGCCGGTGAAGACGAGGACGAGGATCGGGAGGGCGAGATAATGCATCCGGTCGAAGAATTCCATGGCGCCCGTGAAGGTCGAGCCGGGAGTCTTCGCGCCGCCTGCCGGGAACCATCCGAGCAGAACGGCGAAGATGTAGATGAAGAGAATCGCGATGAGGAAGGTCGGGAGCGAATATCCGACGACGGTGAACGCCTGGATCGCGCTGTCTACCGGCTTGCGGGCGTGAACCGCGCAGTAAATGCCGAGCGGGATCGTGATCGCGAGGGTGATGACCGTGGAGAGGATATTCAGAATGATCGAGTTCTGCATCGGGACGCCGACGATTTCGGTGATGTTCCGCTTATAGCTGATGGAGTAACCGAAGTTCCCCTGCAGCATACCGTTGAACGTGCCGTCCACATCCCGCGCGAAGCCCATCCAGCGGGCATATCGCACGATCAGCGGGTCGTTGAGGCCCAGCTTTTGACGCAGCTCCTGATACTGCCTTGTCCATTCGTCCGGCTTGAGCGATTTCCGGAGCGGCTCCATCTGCACAAGCGCGGGATCGCTCGGAATGAGATTGTAGATCGCGTACATCATCAGCGACACGAAGAAGAAGACGATGACAAGGTACACAATGCGCTTCAGGAGATATTTCTTCATATCCCGTCTGCCTCCGTTGGTGAATAGAATGAAAAAGAACCGCACCTGCGCTTGTCAGGCGCGGCCATCCGACACGATTGGCCGTAAACCGCACGTCCGGGTAAAAAACATGGCGAAAGGCCAAGAATAATTTTCCCGCTTTCCTATGTGCGGAGGAAGGAGGAAATTATTTTCAGCCTCCTGCCTAAGCATGAGGGTGAAAGGGAATCGGGGGGCTCCCTTGTATTGAAGGAAGCCCTCCCGACAGCCTGTTCATCGTTCAGTCATCCAAGTGACGATCGAGAGATCAGTCGCCGATGTACTTCGCGTAGAGGATCGCGTTCTCGTAGCCCCAGAACGGACCTTCCTGATAGTTCTTGATGGTGTTCGGGTATACGCTGTGGTAGATGTTGGAGTACAGCGGGACCTGCGGGAGGAGCTCGTTGTAGCGGTCAACAAACTGCTGCCACTTGGCAAGATACGTGTCATAGTCGCCGGGCTGGACGCCGTAGACCATGTCCATGGAGAGCTTGTCGAGCTGTTCGTCGTAGCAGTGCGTGGTGTTGTAGCCGTCTGCGATGTAAGCCGGGTCGGTGGTGAAGTCGAAGGAGAAGTCATACGCACCGGAGTTCCAGCCGGTCGCCAGGTTGAACATGTTGTAGGTCGGGACGGAGTAGTCGCCGCCGAGGCCGTAAGCATCCTGACGATACATGTAGTTGAGCAGTTCCGCGAAGGTCATGACGTTCTGACGGATCTCAACGCCTGCCTGCTTGGTGCCGGCGCCGTTGGCGAGCATGGTCACGAGCAGGTCGGAGACCGGGTTGCCATCGGAGGAAGCCCAGTTGAGGAGAGCGGGCATCAGGGTGTCGCCGCCGACGGTCTTGCAGAAGGATTCGTAGTTCTGCGCTTCCTCAGCGGTAACCTTCTTGTAGCGGAGCTTGCCGGAGCCGTCCACATAGTCGGAACCGTCTTCGTTGTAAACGAAGCCGATCTGCTTCAGGAGGGCAACCGCGTCGTCAACGCTGTAGTTGTAGGGATCGATGTTCTCTTCGATGAACTTCTTGGAGTCTTCATACATGGAGAACGCCGTGCAGTACGGACCGTGAACGACGGAGCCGTAGCCCTGGCAGAAGGTGTTCGCGAATTCGTTTCTGTCGAGGAGGTGCGCGATGGCCTGACGGAATTCGGTGTACTGAGCGGGGCCGAGGTCGCACGCGAATGCGAAGTAGCCGTAACCCGCTCTGTCATATTCGCAGAAGGAGGAGTCGATGGTGCCGTTGTCCATGAGGTCGTAGATCGCATTGATCTGGTCGCCGTCCGAGATGCCGGAGTAGATCTGGATGCCGCCGGTGGCGATGGTGTCGATGACGGTGTCATCTTCGGTCTTCACGATGATGACCTTCTGGATGCCGGGCTTCTGGCCTTCGAAGTTGCCGCAGTAGTTCGGGTTGACTTCGAGGGTGATTTCATTCGCGCTCTTGTCGAAGTTGACAAGGTTGTACGGGCCGGCGGTGACGCGGTCGGAGGTGGCGTACTGGGCAGCGGTGAAGGTATCGGCGATGTTGTCCATCGTGAACTCGAGACCGTTGTCGTTGACGAGGTAAGCGCCTTCGCCGTCATCCTTGACATGCCAGCCTTCGCCGAACCAGTAGGTGAGGTTCACGGCGCGGGCAGAAGCATACGCGAGGTCGTAGTAGTAGGGCAGGTAGGTGTTGCCGTCGTAACCGGTCTTGAGCTGAGTCATGGAGAACTCATACTCGCCGAGGAGACGGAGACCGGGCAGAATGTTGGATTCGCCCGCTCTGTACTTGTCGCCGCCGGGGATGGAGTTGTATCCGGCAGTGGTGGTGCCCATGTCGGCGCCGGTCTTGGAAAGAGCGAAGAGAGACCACGCGAGGAAGTTCTCGGCCTTGATCGGGTCGCCGTTGTTGAACACGAGGTTCTTCTTGATGGTGAACTTGTAGGTCACGTCGCCGGTGGTGGCGTCTTCGATTCTCTCGTACTTGTCGACGACGGAATCGTTGAGGACGTAGTCGCCGTTCTGGTCGGACGTAACGGTTGCGCAGTCGTCGGTCAGCGTCAGAACGGAGCTGTCCGTCGCATTGTTGGAGCCGAACGCAGCATGGGACCAGTCGCCGCT
>CACZSA010000231.1 GCA_902783705.1 uncultured Ruminococcus sp. | reverse complement strand
GTCATCAACAACCTCATCGAGAAGGTCGACACCCTCATCATCGGCGGCGGCATGGCCTACACCTTCTTCCGCGCCCTCGGCAACACCACCGGCACGTCCCTCTGCGAAGAGGACAAGCTCGACCTCGCCCGCGAACTCATCGCGAAGGCCAGAGCGAAGGGCGTCTCCTTCATCCTCCCCGTCGACAACGTGATCGGCCGTGAATACAAGGAAGACACCACCTTCATGCGCATCTACTCCGACTCCATTCCGGACGGCTGGATGGGCCTCGACATCGGCGAGAAGACCCAGGAGCTCTTCTCCAAGTCCATCATCGGCGCGGGCACCGTGGTCTGGAACGGCCCGATGGGCGTCTCCGAATGGGAGAACTTCGCGTCCGGTACGCGCGCTGTGGCGAAGGCTGTGGCGGAAAGCGGCGCGATCTCGATCATCGGCGGCGGCGACTCTGCGGCGGCGGTCGAACAGCTCGGCTTCGCGGACAAGATGACCCACATCTCCACGGGCGGCGGCGCGTCCCTCGAATTCCTCGAAGGACTTGAGCTTCCCGGCATCGCCTGCCTCGAAGACAAATAAGTCGAAACACGGCGGGAGGGACGCACATCGGTCCCTCCCCTTCCATATTCTTTCAATTTACTGTATCAGGAGTATTCCATCATGAAAAAAGAATCCCGTAAAGTCATCATCGCCGGCAACTGGAAGATGAACATGACGCCCTCCGCCGCGAAGACCGCCGTCGAGAAGACCGCGGAGCTCACCGCCGGCAAGACCGGATGCGAAGTCGTCCTCTGCGTTCCCTTCGTCGACATCGCCGTCGCCGTGGAAGCCGCGCGCGGCACGAACGTGAAGATCGGCGCGCAGAACGTCCACTTCGAGCCGAAGGGCGCGTTCACCGGTGAGATCTCCGCCGACATGCTCCTCGAGACCGGCGCGGAATACGTCATCATCGGTCACTCCGAGAGACGCCAGTACTTCGGCGAAACCGACGAGACCGTCAACAAGCGCACCAAGGCCGCTCTCAACGCCGGACTCAAGGTCATCCTCTGCCTCGGCGAAGTCCTCGCAGAGCGTCAGGCGGGCATCACCGAGGAGATCGTCTCCATGCAGACGAAGCTCGACCTCGCCGGCATCCCCGCGGAACAGATGAAGAACGTGGTCATCGCCTACGAGCCCGTCTGGGCCATCGGCACGGGCCTCACCGCCACCCCGGATCAGGCGGAGGAAGTCTGCGCCATCATCCGGAAGGTCGTCGCGGGTCTCTACACGCCCGAGATCGCGGAAGCGCTCACGATCCAGTACGGCGGCAGCATGAACGACGGCAACGCCGCGGAGCTGCTCTCGAAGATCGACGTGGACGGCGGTCTGATCGGCGGCGCGTCCCTCGTTCCCGAGAAGTTCTCGAAGATCGTCGACGCAGCGCAGGCGTAAACCGAACAACTCTGAAAACGGCAGTCGGACAAAACTGCCGTTTTCTTTCACGGAGGATATGATGAAGAACACACCGTTTGATTTTGACGCCCTCTCCCTCCTCGCCGTCGATCTGCCCGAATCGCTGAAATCCCTCCGGTACGCCGGGCGGTTCGACGAGGAGCTTCGGGAGATCGACCGTCTCCTCTCGGACAGGACCCATCCGGTCTATGAGCCGATTCTGCGCCGCCGCCTCGAGCTCGAGCGGATCATCGCGTCGGGCGTGTCCTACGATTTTTCCGTGACATGGGCGGACATGATGGAGAAATTCCGGGCGGACTATCCGGGCTTTGAAGAAAAGGATCTCCTCGCCCTGATCGATTCCGGTCACGCAGATACCCTCATCGGGCCGGAGCCGCTCCCCGCCGGATACCGCTTTCAGGTCGACGCCTACGACAACCTCACGGACTGCTGCGAGGGCTATCTCTACGAGCTGACCCATCCGGGCGAGAAGTTCTCCCCCTCCCGCAACAATCTCCGCCACGAGGCGATGGAACACATGCGGGCGCACGGGAAGATGGCCTGGCGGTTCACGCTCACGGAATCGATCATGCCGAAGGACGATTTCGTCCGTCCGGGCAAGCGGTTCCGCGCATGGCTCCCCTTCCCCGCCGTCACGCCGGAGCAGAGCGGGATCGAGCTCATCTCCTCGAACCGCCCCGTCCGGATCGACGTCCATCCGATCCGCACGGCTTACGCCGAGTTCGACATGGCGCCGGGCGAGGGGCTCGAGATCACGCTCCGCTTCACGAACACGGCGGTCTATCACGATCTCGCGGACGAGCGGGCTGAGACCGGATATCCCGACGAGGTGAAGCCTTACCTCGAGGAGCAGTACCCGCACATCCGCTTCACGCCGTATCTGCGCCTCCTCGCAAAGGAGCTGACGGACGGGCTCGACAATCCCCTCGCGAAGGCCCGCGCGGTCTACAACTATGTGACGTCGCACGTGAAGTACTCGTACATGCGCGAATACCGCTGGATGGACAACATCCCGGAATACGCGGCGATGAATGGGCGCGGCGACTGCGGGGTACAGGCCCTTTTATTCATCACGCTGTGCCGTCTGGCGGGCGTTCCGGCTCGCTGGCAGTCCGGGAACGCGTGCCGTCCAACGTCCGTGGGCAGTCACGACTGGGCGCTGTTCTATGTCGAGCCGTGGGGCTGGATGCCCTGCGATCCGTCCTACGGCGGCGGGATGCACCGGAACGGCGACGAGGAAGGCCGCGCGTGGTACTTCGGGAACCTCGACCCGTACCGCTACGTCACCTGCACGGAATTCCAGCGGCAGCTTTCCCCGGCGAAGACCTACTTCCGCTTCGATCCGTACGACAACCAGAGCGGCGAGGCGGAATACGAGGACATGCGGCTCGATCCGTGGGAAACCGTGCGCTCAAAGCGCGTCCTCCACGCGGAGATGGTCGAATAAACGAAAACAGCGGACGCATCGGAAGGTACGTCCGCTTTTCATCGATTTTGAAAGTCTTACCGCTCGTTGACCCGCTTGCCGCATACGTGCTCCGGGATGAGCTCGAAGCAGAGCACGGCGGGACCGGATTTCTGGATCTCCTCCTCGATATACGCCCGGTCGTCGGTGAAGAGAAAACTCAGGCGGCGGCTCAGCTCCAGCGCCCGCTCGTGATCCTCGACGATCCGCAGCCGCCCGAAGACGATCACGCTGCGGAAGGTCAGCCACCAGTTCCCCGCCTCGCGCACTCCCTCGTCCATCACGCAGAATGACGCCTTGTCGCACCGCCGGAGCGCGTCGATCTTGTGGCCCTCGCGTCCGCTGTGGAAGTAGAGATGCCCGTCCTCGTCCGAATACAGGTGGTTGATCGGCACGCCGTAGGGATAGCCGTCATCCCCCGCCACGGACAGCACGCCGCGCCGCGTATTCTTCAAGACCTCGGCGCACTCCTCGGGGGTGAGCGCCTGCTTTTTTCTCATGAGCTCGCGAAACATGGATAAACCTCCCGGATTTCCTTGGATGGAATCAGTATAGCACGTCCGGGACGCGCTGTCAAGGCAGGGCAAATTGTTAATTTTTTTCGGATCCCCGATTTCCTCTTGCGCAACCGCGCCGAATCCGCTATAATAGACCCGTCGGCAGAAGCCGATGCCTCTCCGGTCATAGCCGGAGCCGCGATATCACGAAGATATCCGTATTCCTCCCCGCATTTTCCGCGGGAGAGGTGCGGATTTTTTGTTTTATCCGATCACTTTCACACCCGGAGGTCTCCCCCATGAGCAAATCCAAAACCGGATCCCCCTATGTCCGTCAGATTGTGTTCGCCGCGCTCTTTCTCGCGATCGGACAGGTCCTGCCCCTCGTCACGGCGCACATCCCCGTCATCGCGAAGATGATCTCCCCGATGCACATTCCCGCCTTCCTCTGCGGCTTTGTCTGCGGTCCGATCTGGGGCGCGGTCGTCGGGTTCGTCTGCCCCCTGCTCCGCATGCTGATCTTCGGCATGCCCGCGTTCCCGATGTCGCTCTACATGGCCTTTGAGCTCTGCGCGTACGGCGTCATGGCGGGGCTTCTCTACCGCCTCTTCCCGAAGAAGGTCCCGTATCTCTATATCAACCTCGTGATCTCGATGATCGTCGGACGGATCGTGTACTGCATCGTCTTCGCGACCTTCAGCGGAAATGTCGCGGGCGTCCCGGCGTTCTTCACCCTCTTCGGCTCGCAGTTCGTGAACACGTGGGCGGGCATTCTCATCCACCTCGTCCTCATCCCGCCGATCGTCCTCGCGCTGAAAAAGGCCGGGCTGACGGCAAACGAATAAATCGGATCCATACAGAGAAAGGGCTGCCGCAACAGCCCTTTTCTTTTGCAAGTTTACCGGATCAGCAGGTTCACCGCGCCGATGACGGCTCCGAGGAGCGCGCCGAGGTTGATGACGGCCTGCAGCTCATGCTTCATCACGGACATGACCAGTCCTTCGAGCTCCCCGGCGTCCATCGATTCGATCTTCTCCCGCACGATGCCGGCAATATCGGTCTTCTCGGAGAACGACGCTCCGAACTGCTCGATGAAGCGGTCGAGGATCCGTCCCACGGCCTCCGCCGCCGCTTCCTTTTCCAGATGCAATTCCCCGGCGAGATCGCGGAAGGGCGTCTGCCGGAGCGTTTCGGCCTCCTCGGTCACGAGCCGCCGGATCAGCGCGCGTCCGTCCCCGGCGAGGTAGGAGCGCAGGGCCCCTTCGACCTTGTCGATGATCCCGTCGACCGCCGAGGCGTTGAGAAACATTGCGATCATCGGGTTCCGGCGGTAGTCCTGCACGCCCTCCCAGACGAGGTCCTCGATCGCGGTGTGCAGGTCGGCCCCGTCGATCTTCTCGACCACGCGGTCCGTCACGAAGGTCCCGATCCGCCCGGCGATTCCCTCATCTTCTTCCGCGAGCAGGCCGATCTCATCGGATTCGTCCGGCGTCGGTACGTCGTCCGGCTTGTCCGGCGCGGGATCGGACGAGAAGCTCGCGAGGGAGAGCTCGGTGTCGAAGACGGCGTCGGTGATGCGGCGGGCGATCTCGTCCTTCGCGCCGCTGTTTTTGAGCTGATCGACGAGGTCGTTCTGCGTGAAGAGCTTGGCGCTGATGGCGTCGCCCACGGCCCGCGCGATCCGTCCCTGATTCTTCGGGATGATCCCCGGCGTGAACGGGAGCTGCCATTTCCCGATGAAATAGGCTTTGCGCGGGTGAAAGAGCATGCGGATGGCGAGGTCGTTGGTGAGGTATCCGATCAGCCCGCCGAGGACGATCGGAAGAAGGATTTTCAGAATGGGCATGATGTCTCCTTGCAGGGGTAGTTATCGGTGAAGAACGGTGAGCGGCGCGGCGGACCAGTCTCCGAGCGGCTCGAAATCCGCAGCAATCCCCTCCGTGACGAAGATCTCCCCGTCCTCGGTCAGAAGGATCGCTTCAAAATCGTCCGAGGTTCGCCAGAATTCCGCGGCCCGATCCGCTCCCATGACGAAGAGCGCGGTCGAAAAGGCATCGCAGAGGACGCCCTCGTCCCCGATGATCGTCACGGAGAGGAGACCGTTGTCGACCGGATATCCGTCCGCCGGATCGATGATGTGGCGGTAGACCGTGCCACCCTCGACGAAGTACCGCTCGTATCCGCCCGAGGTGATGACGGCCTTGTCCGCGACCTCGACGACACCCGCGTAGCCGTTCCCCAGGGGATCGTTCACCGCGACGCGCCAGGGCTTTCCGTCCGGCTTCGCGCCGAGGGTCTGGACGTTGCCGCCGAGATTCAATATCGCGCTCGTCACGCCGGCATTCCGGAAGAGATCGGTCACGCGGTCCCCCGTGTAGCCCTTCGCGACGCTGCCGAGGTCGAGCTGCATCCCCTCTCCGACAGTCACGCGGTCCCCGTCGATCCGGACGGCGGTATAGTCGACCTCCTCGAGGAGCGCGGCGAGCTCATCGGGATCGGGGACCTGGTAGTCGCCCGTCGTGAAGCCCCACGCCCGCACGACCGGGTAGACCGTGACGTCGAGCGTGCCGCCTGTCCGTTCGCACAGCGCGAGCGCGCGCGTGAGGAGCCGGAGGGTGTCGTCCCCGAGGGCGGCGGTCCCGTCCCGGTTGACGGCGGCGATCTCGCTCTCCGGATCGGTCACGGAAAACGCGGCTTCGAGGGAGGCGATGGTCCGCTCCGCTTCGCCGAGGAGGGTCGCGTCGCCGTAGACGGTGAGGTCCATGACCGTATCCATCGCGAAGACGGTCGCGGTCTGAGGATCGGTCGGAACGGCGGACACGGGCACATCCGTCTGCGACGCCGGAGCCGCCGGGGTTCCCGTGCATCCGGAGAGGAGGACGGCGAGGACGAGGGGGAGGATTCGGGAAAATGTTCGTTTCATAGCCATAAGTATAACATGAATTCGTCCGGATGTCAAGGTTCGGGCGGGGCGGACCCTTTTATTCCGGGGGCCGGTTTTTTTCGATTCTTTTCGGTTTACCGCTTGACAACCGGAATGAAGTGTGGTAGAATGAGGTCGTAGAGTTTAAAACCTTTAAATCTATTTAGGAGGCCGTCATGCGAATCCGACTGCTGTCCGCTCTTCTGCTCGTTATTACGCTCTGCCTGCCGCTGTCCGCCTGCCGCAAGGAGGGAATCCATCCGGCCGATCCCGCCCTGCCCGGCTCCAAGCCTTCCCCGACGCATGAGAGCATCACGGGGGGATCCTCTTCCGCAGACGCGGGATTTCTCACGGGCATCTACGTGAAAACCGCCCTGCCCCTCCCGGAAGGCACCGCTCTTCTTCGGAACGTTCCGCCGGTCTGGCAGCCGGAGACGGAATCGCTCCTCTGTGTCGTCCGCAGGACGGAGGAGGTCGAGGACGCGCACGGGAACATCTTTCCGTCGATCTCCTACGCACTTGTGGAGGCCGCCCCGGACGGCGTGATCCGGGAGATCCCGGTCCCGATGGCAGAGAATGCGCAGTTCTTCGGGGGATTGATCGAGGACGGCGGGCTTTTCTGGCTCGCAGGGAATGCTTCGAATCTGCCGCTGTCCCGCCTCACCCCGGACGGAGAGGTCGAGGAGGTCCTCGGGAACACGGCGCAGTATTTCACTGACGGATCGTTCGCAGCCCATCTCGCCCGGGGCGTGGACGGGACGCTCTGGATCGCCTCGGGGACGAGCTATGTCGGGATCGGCACGGACGGGAATCCGACGATCTCCGGCTCCTACCCGGGCGAGCTGTCCTCCCTCGGCGTCACCCCGGACGGCTCCTGCCTCCTCTGCGGACGGATGGGGGGAGGGCTCTGTCTGACGCTCGCCGATCCGGGTTCTGCGGACCGTTTTGAGCTCCCGGTCGGGGCATCTGCCGCGGTCTTCGGCCCGGGTCACGACTTCTATTTTGCAGACGAATCCGGTGTCTCGTGTGCGGACTTCACGGAGGACGGATGCGGGACGGCGGCGCTCATGAACTACATCAACTCCTCCGTCGATTCATCCTCCCTCGTGCTCGTCTCCGCGGCGGACGAAGAGACTTTCGTCTTCTGCACGGGTGACTGGGAGAGCTGCACGCCCGTCGTCTGCCGCAAATCCCCCGATATCGATCTATCGACTGCGACGGTGCTGCACGCGGCGTATCTCTCGGACCGCGACGGACTTCCGGACGCCGCACCCGCGGTCTTCGCCGAATTTCACGCGGCCCACCCCGGCGTGCGGATCGTGCTCGACGACTTTGCGCAGTACAACACGACCGAGAATCCCATGGGCGGCGCAGAAAAGCTGGCGCGGGACCTCGTGACGGGGATCTGTAAGCCCGACATCCTCTTTGGCTCGGAGAACAGCCTCTACATGATCGCCGCGCGGGACAAGGGACTCTGCGCCGATCTCCTCCCACACCTCGAAGCCCGGGGATGGGCCGACGATCTCTTTGGGTGCGTGCGGAGACGATTTGACAACGGAGCGGGCGGTCTTTGGGCATGCGCGCCCTCATTCTACCTGACGGCGTATTTTGCCGCAGCGGACAAGCTCGGTCCCTTCGCGCAGCAGGGCTGCTGGACGGCGGGGGAATTCATTGACTTCGTCTCTTCCCTGCCCGAGGGCGTCGAGGCAATCCCCCTCACGCGCGACTGGTCCGCAGCCTCCTTCCTGCTGTGGTACGGATACCGGGAATTCGTCGATTTCGACGCGGCCCGCTGCTCGTTCGATTCACCGGAATTCAAGCGCATCCTCGAATTCCTCGCCGCCCTGCCGACCGAGGAGGAATACCGCCGGACCTCGCCGCTCGCAAATCTGACCCGCGCGGAGGAGGTCGAGGCGTTCCGCACCGGGCAGAAGATCCTCTCGCGTGCCTCGTTTGCGGGGTTCAGCAAGATCACATACTGGAACATGCTCTTCGACACGAAGGACTGGACCGTCATCGGTCAGCCGTCGAGCGAGCGGAGCGCCGGCGCGGGGATGGAGCTCTACATGGGCTCCTGCTTTGCCATCCTCGCCTCGTCCCCGCATCCCGATCTCGCGTGGGAAGCCCTCTCCGGTTTCTTCGGCGCAGAGGAGGGGCTGAGCGTCGACCCCGCCCTCACGATGAGCCGCTATCCCGCGCAGAAATCCCTGTTCCGCGCGCGGGCGGAGGACCTATACGAACGATATTTCACGTGGTATTTTGAGGGCGGCGGAAGCATCGGTCAGAAGGGTGCGGAGCCGGAGAAGCGCTCGAAGCCCGGGATCACGACGGATTTCACGCCCGAGGACTGCGCGCGGCTTGAGGCGATCCTCGACAGTGCCGGAGAACCGCCCGCTCCCCTCGATACGGAACCGCTCACCGCAATCCTCTACGAGGAGCTGACCGCGTTCCTTGAAGGCGTGGGTTCCCCGTCCGACTGCGCGGCGAAGATCCAGTCCCGCGCGTCGCTGTGGCTGGCAGAGCAGCGTTAGTGCGGGCTAACCTGTTCTCCGCAAAAATCCGTCCTGCGTGAGGGCGGATTTTTTCTCTCAGAGTTCCTCGGACGCCTGTTTTTCCCGCTCCTTTTTCTTCCGGAAATGCCGGGCGGCGAGGAGGGAGGCGACGGTGAACGCGATCTGTACGCCGAAGGCCGCGAGGAACCGCGGGGAGAGCGGATCGGCGATGCTCGTGCCGAGGATCGGGAAGGTGATGACGTGGGGCAGAAGCCCCAGCATCGAGGCGGCGAGATAATGCCCGTACGCTATCCCCGCCGCGCCCATGTACATGCTCACGGGATCGCAGGGGAGGCCGATGAAGCGCACGAGCAGGACGAACAGAAAGTCGCTGTCCGCGCGCATCTCCCGGATGACGGCGGCCTTCGGGAACCGCTCGAGAATGCGTCCGACGGCGCGGGACCCGGTCTTCTTCCCCAGGGAATACGGGATCGTGAGCATGACCGCCGTGCCCGCGAGGTTCACGAGAATGGCGGCGGGCAGGGGAAAGAGGATCCCGCTCATCGCGTAGAGCACGTCGACGGAGAAGACCATGCTGATGCTCTTGAGTGCGAACATGCCGACCACCGCCGGCGCGGCAAGCCACGGATTCTCCGGCGTGTATCCGAGGAGATTGTCGACCGTGATGTCCTGCCTGTGGAGGAAGCAGAAGAGGATCAGCCCGCCCCACATGAGGATCCCGACGGCCCCCATGAGCGTGCCGAGCCGATGCCCGCCGCGCGCTTCCGTTTCCCTGCTCCGCTCTTTATCCATGCTGCCTGCCGCTCCCGTCGCTTCAATTCAGTCCTTCACAAACGGCTTCACGCCCTCGACCGCCTTCTTCGGGCAGATCACGGCGTCGCCGTTGTCGATGTCGATGAGGAAATACCGGTCGTTGCCCATGCCGAGCTCCTTCATATAGGAGAGCTGGCGGTAGCCGTGCCGGGTCTCGATCCGCTCGATCAGATCGTGGTGGTCGTGCTCGGTCATCGCGGCGATGAGGTCGACGGACGCCTGATCGACGGCGAGAATGTCGGTCGACGCGACGATGCCGACGTTCGGCGTGACGACGGGCTGTGCGTCCACGCCCTCGCAGTCGCACGAGACGGACATGTTCCGCATGACGTTGAGGTAAGTGATGTGCCGTCCGAAATAGTCGATCGTCGCCTTGGTGGATTCGCTGATCTTCTCCATCAGCTCCTCCTCGTCGACGCCCCACATGTTGTCGCCCTTCTGGTGGATCATCTTCTTGCCGATCCGCCCGTCCGCGCACCCGATACCGATGTTCTTGTTCGAGCCGCCGAAGCCGCCCATGGTGTGGCCCTTGAAGTGCGTGAGGATCACGAGGGAATCGTAGGTGGGCATGGACGCGCCGACGCTCATCTCGTCGAACCACTTGCCGCCCTTCACCGGAAGCATGACCGTGCCGTGCTCGTCCATGATGTCGACGGGGCAGAAGGTCCAGCCGTTGACGGCGAGCGTCCTGCGGTGCTGCTCGGTCGTGTAGCGGTCGCCCGCGTAGAAGGTGTTGGTCTCGACGATCGTGGCGTCCGGGAGCTCCTTCGCGAGGAATTCCTTCACCCACGCGGAGGGGATGATGTTCGGTCCGTGCGGTTCTCCGGTGTGGAGCTTGACGCCGACCTTGCCCGTGATATTCCCGTTCACGCGCTCATAGATCTTTTCCATGCCCGCGGAGGAGAGATCGCGGGTAAAATACACGACGGACTCGTTGCCCGTGCGCTCTTCATAGGGGACGTAGCGGTTGCCGCCGGTTCCGGGCTTTGCGTTTTTCGTCATGATGCGTCTCCTCTTCGTGAGTAAAATTCCGGCTTCGTTCCGGTTATCAATATGAGAACATATGAATTATAACACACCGCGCGGCGTTTATCCATCCTGAATGCCCGCCGGATTTGTAATTTTATTTTGAACACGGCGAGCGGCGCGCGAAATCCCCGCTTTCTTCCGCTCCCCTCTTGACAAAACGGAGAAAAAAGGGCATAATAGGGAGTGAAAAAATAACCTGACGAAAGGAAGAACCCATGGCAAAAATCAAACGCTACGCGGACCTCGCGCCGAACGACGCCTACGAACTCCTTTACGAGGAGACCCTCGACGATATCCAGTCTGCCGGGATCGTGCTGCGGCACAAAAAATCCGGCGCGCGCGTCTGCATCCTCCCGAACGACGACGAAAACAAGCTCTTCTGCGCCGCCTTCCGCACCCCGCCGGAGGATTCCACGGGCGTGTGCCACATCATCGAGCACACCGTCCTCTGCGGC
>CACZSA010000230.1 GCA_902783705.1 uncultured Ruminococcus sp. | reverse complement strand
TCCTCCGTCCCGATATCCGTCAGCATGCCCGTGACCTTCCGGTACGGCATGGAATACCGCTGATTCAGGTAGCGCATCGACGCGCCGAGCTCTCCGTCCGGTCCTCCGAGCTGGGAGATGATCAGCTGCGCCAGCTTCGGATCGGGCTTCTTGATGCTGATCGGGTATTCGAGCTTCTTTTCATAGATCCACATACCGCCGCCTCCTTACGCTTCCCACGGAAACGGTTCCGTGACCCAGTTCCAGCCGTTCTCCGCATGGATGCCGTTGTAAGTCAGCGCGCCGTATTTCGCCTCATACTGCCGCAGAGCCTCGTCGCGCATCCGGCTGTACTTCTCGAAATACCGGAGCGCCTTGCGGCAGGAGGGGTGGGCGTCGAGATAAAGGCCGGTCTCCGTCAGAACGAAGCAGCAGGCCTGGATTCTTCGCATCAGTTTTTCCCGTTCGTTCATCTTTCCGCCTCCTCACCGTCTGCATCCCGGGCAGAACGGAAAATCCAGCGCGGCGAAGAGCGTGCCCTGTTTCAGCGCCGCTTCCTCGTCCTCGTAGATCCCGTCCCAGCTCTGATCGGGGAAATACGCCATCGCGAGGGAATATCCCGCGAGGAAACCGCCGCCGCAGCAATCCTCACTCTCCGATCCTCGCTCGGCGATCGGCGCGGGTGCTCCTTCCGGGGTATCGGATCCCTGTGTCGGTCTGCTCATGCCGGTGAGCCGTCTGTCCCGTCTCGCCCGGCGTCCGGATGCGCGGCGATCGGGTCTCCCCTCCGAGAAGGGCTGTGACACCGGACCGTCGGACGTCACCGATTCCGCCGCAAGCCCGAAGAGCGCGGGATCTCCGGTGTTTCTGTAATCCATCATCTTCAAAGATTCCTCCGTTTGAACTTTGGAGAGCGCATAGCCGCGTCCTCACCCTCATGATATGCGCGGCGGGCAAATCGGTCAACGCCCCTTGCAAAGCGCCGCGCGATGTGCTATACTGTTCTCAGCAAAGCGAAGGAGTCTGAGATGCAGAAAGTCGAGATCTATACCGACGGCTCGTGCCTGCGCAATCCCGGTCCGGGCGGCTGGGGCGCGGTGCTTGTATATAAACAGCTTGAAAAAGAAATGTCCGGCGGAGAACCGGACACGACGAACAACCGGATGGAGCTGACCGCCGCCATCGAGGCGCTGAAAGCCCTGAAAACGCCCTGCGAGGTGACGCTTACCACGGATTCGCGCTATCTCTGCGACGGGATGGGAAAGGGCTGGGCGGTCTCGTGGAAGGCAAGGGGCTGGAAGAAGGCCGACCGAACCCCCGCGCTCAATCCCGATCTCTGGGACGAGCTGCTCACCTTATGTGATATCCACCGCGTCACCTTCGTCTGGGTAAAGGGGCACGCCGGACATCCCTACAACGAGCGATGCGACGAAATGGCCCAGAGCCGCGCGCGGGAGTTCGACCGATGAACCGGGAGACCTTCTTCGGGTATCTCGCCGCGGTGTCGCTCCTTTCTGTGATCGCAGCAGTCGCCGACAAAATCAAAGCGCGGCGGGGAGAGCGGCGCGTTCCGGAAAACACGCTCATGCTCCTCGCCGCACTCGGCGGATCGGCTGCGATGCTTGTCACGATGCTCCTCATCCGTCACAAGACGCGTCATATCCAATTCATGCTCGGGATCCCGATCATCATGATCCTTCAGGCGCCCGTCGTCTTCTGGCTCCTCACCCGCGTCCTCGTCCCGTGATGCGGATCGGACGCCCGTCGATCGGGACATACCCGTCCGGGATCTCCTCCATATAAGCAAGCGCGTCCGCGCAGAACGCCATGACCTCCGGCTCCTCCTCGAAGTCCAGCCGGAAGGTCTTTTTATATACCGGGGAATGCGGCCCGAGGATCAGAACGTCCGCGCGGTTCACAGCCTCAACGAGCAGGGGATCTCCCTGATTGAAGGACGAGGACGCGAGAACCGCCGCGCAGTCCGGCAGATCGATCCGTACCCCGGAGACGGGATGGGTCGAGCGCGAGAGGATCGTCCGCGGAAAGACGGTGATCCCCACGCCATGAAAATCGTACGCATCCCCTTGGGAAACGTGAACCGTCGGGATCCCGTACAGCGCGGCGACATCCTCGAGCGATTTGCAGATCTCCCGCTCGTCGTCGGTCAGCGGCTCCGGGAGGACGAGCGCGCGCACGATCTGACGCTCCGCGAGCCGACCGACGTACTGGCTGTGCCGCTTGTGATAATGCGTCAGGATCACGGCGTCCACCTCCGCGGCGTGCAGGCGGCTCATCTCCTCGGTCAGGGACGCGATCGAGGAGGTCGAGCCGTCGGTCATGTCGCCGAAGAGGACGCGGTTCTCCGAGAGCACGACGAAGCTGTCGCGGATGCCGCTGTTCAGATAGGTGAGGGCGATGTCATCCCGAGAGGCAGTCCGGACGCATCCGACCGTCACGAGAAACGCGGCGGTGAGCGAGCAGCCGAAGAGGAGCGCGTTTCGCCTGCCGCGCACCTCAAAGAGCGGGAAAGCGAGGAAGAGCAGCGCGGCGGGGATCAGGAAGAAGAGCGCGAAGGAATAGTTCACCGGGAGCACGACCGGTCCCACGCGCGAGAGGGTTCCCGCGGCGGACGAGAGTCCCCGGAATCCGACGTTCAGAAGCGCGGCAATGAGCGGGGAGAGGACCACGAGCGGCGAGAGGATCAGCATTGCGAGCGTGAGGTACATATAGACCGTCACGAGCGGCACAAAGAGCAGGTTTGCCGGGATCGAGAGAAGCGGAAGCTCGCCGAAATACAGCCAGATCAGGGGCAGGGTGACGAGGGATACCCAGGTGGTGAGTACGACGAGCTCGAGCGGCTTGAAGAGAAACTTCGCGCGGCTCTTCCGCAGCCTGCGGGTCAGGGATCGGAAGAGGTTCCTGCGGTCAGCGGCGTAGAGAAGGCAGGCGTAGGTCGCGGCAAAGGAGAGCTGAAGTCCGCAGTCCGTCGCCGCGAAGGGATTGAAGAGGATCAGCAGGGCACCGGAGATCGCGAAGGAATTGAGGCTGTTTGCGCGCCGGGTGACGAGGATCCCGAGCTGAACGAGCAGATGCATGATCCCCGCGCGGACGACGGACGGAGTGCCGCCGGTCAGAAAGATGAAGAAGAGGATGACGGCGATCGTGATCCCCGCGCGTTTTTTCCGGCGAAGGGGAAGACGGCACAAGAGCGTGGTGAGCAGGGAGATGAGGATCGAGAAATGCGTCCCGCTCACCACGAGCAGATGCGAGATCCCGATGCGGCGGAAATCCCGGGTGAGCGTCGGCGGGACGTGATCGCGGTTCCCGAGGGTCAGGGCTGCGCCGAGTCCGCCCGCATCCCGTCCCGCATGGGCGACGAGGAAGGCGGTGAGGCGTTCGTTGACAGATCGGAACAGCGCCCGCAGACTCATGACGCGCCGGAATCCGGTGACGGCGGGCTCTCCCTCAGCGACGAGGAAGATCCGGTCCGCGCGGTAATACCGTTCAGCGTCGAAGGTCCCGGAGCCGAGCGAGGAGAGGGAGGCGTATTCGAGATCCCCTTCGAGGATCGTGCCGTTCTCCAGCCCTGCCTGCGAGGTTTCGAGGAAGATGCCCGTGTGCTTCGGGAGGTGATCGGAGGAGAGGATCTCCGCGCGGTAGCGGGAAGCATAGACGGCCGTGAAATCGCATTCCGTGATCCGGATCTCGGCGTGATCGGTCAAGCATGCCGCCGCCTCGATCTTCGCCGCCCAGAAATCGTTCCAGCCGACGGACCATGCGCCGGATGCGAGGATCGCCGCGAGCGAGAGGATTACCGCCCGGCGGATCTTCGCGAACCGTTCGGACGGACGGCGGAGGAGGGCGACGGTCAAGAGCAGCAGAACGACGGTGAGGATCCCCATGCGGACGGGGAAGGTCCCATAGGCGAGGAGACAGGAGGAGAGGAAGAACGCGAGAAACATCGCGACGGTCGGATACCGTTCGAGAAACTGCATGGCCTGTCCTCCTTCCATTCGTTCTCCCTCGTATTGTACCATATTCGATGGGAAATGTACAGAGGAAAAAGAAAATCCGGCATTATAACAGGTCTTCGAGAACGTCCGCGAGGGTGCACGGCGTGACGAGCCCGTCCGCGACCGCATGGAAGAGGCGATCGGCGTCCGCGCGGGATCGGGCGATGTCGTGGACGGCGGCTTCATCCGCGCCATCCTCGGATTCGATTTTCACGGAGAGGGAATAGGAAACACCCCGGCGGCAGGGGATTCCGATGAGGCGATAGGTCAGGCGGTATCCGTGCGTGACGGCGGACCGCGTATCGATCAGCATAGCGTTGTCCTTTCGGGGATTTTTTCGTTGTCACCATTATACCACGGGTTTTCGGACGAATATGAGAATTTTAGCCCGAAAACGTTTATCGAGTAAAGCGGTTGTTTCCGACCCTCCAGATTGCGATGTTTTGCGTGCTTCGGCACAAGATAGGGGAACCGTTCGACGAATAAACGAAAAAATATTTTTTGAATTGATCGGAAATTCTTGTTTTCCCGGAAAGATATGCTATAATAGAGGCAACGGCATCCGAACGATTTCGGACAGCTCAACACACGGAGGTGCTTATGCTTTTACAAAGCGGCGACAGAATCGTATTCACCGGAGACTCCACCACCGACGCCGGACGGGGCAGACCTGTCGGAGAGGGCCTGCACGCGGGTGTGGGCGACGGTTACGTGCGGCAGATCGAAAACATCCTGAACGTCGTCTATCCCGACTGGACGCTCTGGATCTCCAATACCGGAAACAGCGGCGACACGAGCCGTTCGCTCAAAGCGAGATGGCAGAACGACGTCATCAACCTCAAGCCCGACTGGGTCAGCGTGATGATCGGCATCAACGATGTCTGGCGTCAGTTCGACTCGCCCGGCGTCCTCTCGAGTCACGTCTATCTCGAGGAATACCGCAGCAACCTCTCCGAGATGATGGAACGCACGCTGCCCGTCGTCAAGGGCGTGATCCTCATGTCCCCGTATTACATGGAGCCTTGCCGCGAGGACCGCATGCGCGCGCTGACCGATCAGTACATCCGCGTATGCGAAGAGACCGCGAAGAAATACTCCTGCCATTACGTCAATACGCAGGCCGCGTTCGACGAATATCTTCAGTACCGGCACTCCTCCTACATTTCGTGGGACCGCGTGCATCCGGGGCACATCGGCTCGCTTCTCATTGCCCGGGAATTCATCAAGGCCATCGGCATCGACCGTTCGTTCCTCTGATCGGACGGCAGGAAAGGGAGGACACCCATGATTCAGTTCAGCTGCTGTATCCCCGGCGGGTCGCTGATGCCCGAGGGTGTGCGCGAAGTGCCGGATTCCCCGGCGGGTCAGATTGTCGAGAAATGCCGCTATCTGCTCTCCGTCGGATTTGATAAGACCGAATGCGCGGGCGGAATGCTCGCAGACCTCACGCCGGAGGACGCCGACTGGCTCGTCGAGGAGAACGCGAAGAGCTCCCTCGAGCTTGTCGCGGTCAACAGCCTTTTCCCGGGGGACTGGCGTCTTGCCGATCCCGCGGCGGATCACGCCCCGTACTATGAACGCGCCGTGAAGCTCTTCACGATCATGCAGAGACTCGGGATCCCGTATGCGGTCTTCGGCAGCGGCGCCGCGCGCTCTCTCCGCGAGAACCGCGAGGAAGGCTACCGCACGCTCACCGATTTTCTCGGGAAGATGGCGTCAGCGGCGGCGGAGCGGGGCATCACCATCGTGATCGAGCCGCTGCGCAAGGCGGAGACCGACGTCTTTGTCACGGTTCCCGAAACCGGAGAATCGGTCTATGCAATGGACAACGAGCATATCCGGCTGCTTTACGACGCGTTCCACATGGCGGAGGAGGGGACGGACCTCTCCTGCGTCCGGGACTATATGGATCTCCTGCGGCATTGCCACATCGCGGAATCCCCGAAGCGCTCAGCCCCCGGATCGGAGGACAGCGCGGATCTTTCGTACAATCGCCGTTTTGCCGCCGAGCTTATCAAGGGCGGCTATCAGGGCGCGGTCTCGATCGAATGCGGATTCCGTGACTTCAAGGCCGAAGCGGTCTCCTCGCTCGCGTATCTCAAAGAGATCTTCGCCGTGGCGGACACCGTCACCTGCACGCCCGCGCGCGATCTCGTCGAAGAGCCGGTCTATCTGAAGCCGGAGCGCGGAACCGTTTCCGGGGACATCACCTCGGCAGAGGCGGACGGAAAGCTCTATCCCGCCTCCCAATGGAGGGACGGCGTTCTCGTCATCCTCACGGCGAAGAAGGGCGAGACGCTCACGCTCACCCTCGGACGTGAAAAGGTCGGGCAGGCTCCTACGGTGGAGATCGCGGGGCATCATCTGTACGACCGCGATATCGGAGCGATCGACGTCCGCTTCGGGGACAAGCTCTTTGGATCGTATGTGACCGGCGGATTTGACAAGCCCTTCTTCGGACCCGTCGCGGACGACCAAGGGAACGTCTTCACGCGCGTGGATCCGGACACCCGCGAGCATCCGCATCAGCGCTCCGTGTTTATCGGTGTGGGGGATGTGAACGGCGTGGACTGCTGGAACGAGACGCCCGGTCACGGCTGCGTGCGGAATCAGGTCATTAAAAACAGGAAGCAGGCGTCCGCCTACGCTTCTTTCACGGTCGGAAACTGCTGGACCGATGCGGAGGGTAAACCGCTCGTTTATGAAGTATCGACATACACCGTCTACAACCAGTCCGACGCCTGCCGCGCGCTCGACGTGGAGGTCACCTTCCAGGCGAACCACGGCGACGTGACCTTCGGCCCGACCAAGGAAGCGGGACCGCTCGGCATCCGGCTGCGGGATGAACTGCGGGCGGATATCGGCTGCGGTCAGCTCACGAATTCATGGGGAGGGATCGGCGAGGGCGAATGCTGGAGTCACGCCGCGGAATGGTGCGACTATTACGGCGAACCGGACGGCATCGGTCCGATGGGCGTCACCGTTTTTGACAACGAGAAGAACGAACGCTTCCCGACGGCATGGCACATCCGGGCATACGGTCTCTTCGCGGCAAACAACCTGTATTTCAAGGGCGGCCTGACGATCCCCGCGGGAGAATCGCTCACGTATCGCTTCCGCATCCTCTTCCGCCGCCGTCCGATGAGCCGCGAGGAGATCGCCGACCGCTTCGCGATGTACACGCTCCACCCGATCGACGCGCGATGAAAAGAAATATCGCGCTCCTCGCCGTCCTGTGGGTCGCCATTGCCGCGGTCTGGTATGCGGGATTTCACTGGGAAAGCTGGATCGCCGCGCCGCAGGTCGCCGAGCGTGCGGCAGAACCCGCGGACGACGAGCCGATCCTCTATGTGCTCCCCGATCCGGGGGAGAAGGCGGAAGAGAAGGCTCCCGATCCTGAACCTGTATCGCGGGAGATCCCGGAGGAGAATCCCGAAGAGATCCGCGCGGAGGTTCCCGAGGAGATTTCAGATCCCCCGGTAAGTGCGCCGGAGGAGGGAACAGTCTACGTCGTCAACACCAAGACGAAGAAGATCCATCTCCCGTCGTGCTCGTCCGTCGCGGATATCAAGGACACGAACCGCGGCGAGACCGACGATCCGGAAGCGCTCCTCGCCGAGGGCTACGCCTGGTGCAAGCGGTGCCATGGGTGAATAAGTCCCTGTGGTGAACATTATTCAAACATATAATAAGAATATGAAACGGATTCTGAATCAGAATCGTTTCATTTTATCTCTTTATCTTTTCGCAAAAATCAGAAATCTGCTTTTGCTTGTGATAGAATATCCGCAATTCAGACATGAAGAGAGTCATTGAGTACGGTATTTCATGCTCTTCGTTTATATGCGTGACTACGAAAGCAATCTAAATTACCTGTATAATCCCGGATTGGGTATAATCTGTCCGGTATTATAAATCATCCCATTCGGGAAGTAAACTTCCCGGATCCAAAAGGAGACGACCATGACAAAGAACAGACTTCCCAGGCGTTTACTTGCGGCGATTCTCACCGTGGCGATGCTTGCCGGTTTATTCCCGGTCAGTGTTTTCGCGGCGGGGAAGAGCGGCGGCGGTATCACCGTTGAAAAAATCGACGGAATGCCCCGTCTGATGCCGCTGAAGAGCACGGAAAACGAGAAATTCATTCCGACTTCGGAATTTGCAGACAACGATCTTGTCCGTGTTTCCATCATTTTGAACGACGCATCCACCATCGAGGCTGGATACGAAGCAAAGAATATCGCGGAAAACAAGAGTGCGATGAAATACCGCGCTGCACTCCAGTACCGCCAGGACAGAATGGCAGAGCTTATCTCCGCTGAAATTCTCGGCGGTGAAAAACTGGATGTTGTCTGGAATCTGACCCTTGCGGCAGATATTATTTCCGCAAACGTAAAGTACGGAAGAATCGATGCTATACGAAAACTGAAGGGTGTTAAAGACGTAGTCCTTGAAACGAGATATCTGCCTGCCGTTGTGGGCAGAGATCCCGATAACCCGAACATGAGCACTGCCTCCGAAATGACACACGGCACGATGGCATGGGCTGCCGGTTACACCGGAGCCGGTTCCAGGATCGCGATCGTGGATACGGGACTGGATCTCGATCATCAGTCATTCGATGAGAAGGCATTTGAATATGCCATTGAGGAGACCGGAAAAGATGTTGCTCTGATGACGGAAGAGGACGTCGCAGCCGTTTGGGACAATCTGAATATCGAAGATCGTCTGGAAAGTGCTTCTGCATCGGATGCATACCGGACAAGCAAGATCCCGTTTGCGGTCAACTACGTTGACTCCGATCTGGATGTGACGCATCTGAACGACAAGGAAGAAGAACACGGCTCCCATGTGGCGGGTATCGCCGCGGCAAACCGTTACATCCCGGAAGAGGATGGCTCCTTCGCGAACGCACTTGAGAAGGTTTTGACTCAGGGTGAAGCCCCGGATGCACAGCTTCTGGTGATGAAGGTATTCGGCAAGGGCGGCGGCGCATACGACGCGGACTATATGGCTGCAGTCGAAGATGCCATTATCCTCGGTGCAGATGTTGTAAATCTGTCGCTCGGTTCGAGCGTTGCCGGGTTTGTACGCAACAGCACCTACACGGAGATCCTGGACAGTCTGACGGAGTGCGGACTTGTATGGGTCAACTCGGCTGGCAACAGTTATGGATTCCCGCAGTACACCAATTTCCCGTACATCTATGCGGAAGACGCCAATATGGCTACCGGCGGTTCTCCCGGAACGTATGCAAACACGCTTTCCGTGGCCTCTGCGGACAACACAGGTTATACCGGTGAGTATATTCTGGTCGGCGATACCATGGTCTTCTACACGCAGACGACCGACTACGGAAACGCAGCAATTTCCACGATTGCAGGAGATTATACATACATTCTGATCGATGGTGTCGGAACGGAAGAAGAATTCGCTGCTCTGAAGGATGTTCTGACCGGGAATATCGCGATCTGCTCCAGAGGCGAGACCTCCTTCTTTGAAAAAGCGAACGCCGCTGTTGCAAATGGTGCTGTTGCCGTCATAATTTACAATAATCAGGCTGGCACTATCGGCATGAATCTGACAGGCTACGTCTACAATGCTCCCGTTGTTTCTGTCACGATGACGGACGGCGCTGTTCTGAAAGATGCAGCTGAACAGAAGAAAACGGCTGACGGCGCTGTTTACTATGAAGGAACGCTGAGCATCAGCGAGAATATCGGAGTCAACACAGCAGCGAATACATCCAACAAGATGTCTGATTTCTCCTCCTGGGGTGTTCCCGGTGATCTTTCTCTGAAGCCGGAGATCACAGCTCCCGGCGGAAACATCTATTCGGTCAATGGTGCACATGCCGGTGGTGCCGCTGCGCATAATAAGCATGATCAATATGAAAACATGAGCGGCACTTCGATGGCAGCTCCGCAGATCGCAGGTCTCACCGCCGTGTTTGCACAGTACATACGTGAAAACGATCTGCTTGCAAAGACCGGACTAACCCAGCGTCAGCTGATCCAGAGCCTCTTCATGTCTACGGCTGAACCCATGATCGATGAAGAGGCGGGAAGCTATTATTCCGTTCTTCAGCAAGGCGCAGGTCTGGCGAATGTGGAAGCGGCGATCAACGCGACCTCCTACATTCTGATGGATGACACCGCGACAAAATCCGCTCAGGACGGCAAAATCAAGGTTGAACTCGGTGCGGATGAAGAGAGAGAGGGAACTTATACCGCGAAATTCACGGTCAATAATATGACCGATGAAGAAGCGCGCTATGAATTCTCCGCGGACTTCTTTACACAGGATATCTTCCCCTATTATCAGATTGGTGTTGATAATAAGCAAATTACTGATGCGGATGGGCAGCCAGCCTTTGCCTACTATTTGGACAGCTGGACGGTTCCGCTGGAAGCAGAAGTCAACTGGACCATCGACGGTGAGGAATATGTTCCCGAGTCGAATCTCATATATGACTTTGATGGCGACGGCCAGATCGGCTTTACCGATGTTCAGGCGCTCCTCGACTACGTGATCGGAAACAGAGACATGATCTACAACGAGGAGTATGCGGACCTCGACGAAGACAGCGATATCGATACCTATGACGCTTACCTCGTCATAGCAGCGATCAATGATGCCAGCGCGGTCGTAAAACCGAATGATTCGATCACAGTGGAGGTTGAGTTCACGCTGCGCGATATTGAGGATTATGATATCAACGGCGCGTATATTGAAGGATATCTCTTCGTGGAAGAGGTAGAGAGCGAAGACGGTGCTGTTGGCGTCACCCATTCCATCCCCGTTCTTGGTTACTACGGGAACTGGACGGAATCCACGATGTATGACCACGGAACGTATCTGGATACAACATACGGAACAGGTGATCTTGCGCCTTATATGGGCAATCCGTATGCCCTCGGCGATCAGGCGGGAATGGTGCGCTCCTTTACGGTGAAATTCGCCGGTGAATCCGGTTCGTATAACTTTGGCGGTAACCCGATCTTGCTCGACGAAGTTTATCTCCCCGAACGCAACGCTATGAATGCAGCGGATCGTCTTGACGGTGTTCGCTATACGCTGATCCGAAATGCTGCGGCTGGTAAGATTGTTGTGGAGGACGAAAATGGAACTGAGCTTTTCCTGAAAGATCTTGGTTCCGATTATGCTGCGTATTCCTACATCGATCCCCAGTCCGGGGAGCCGGTATGGAGCAATACTACCAGAAAGCAGTCTATCGGCTATTCCGCAGACGGCCTGAATGACGGGGATAAGCTCACAGCTACGGTTATTCTTGCTCCTGAATATTATGTGGAAAATGATGAGATCGACTGGGACGCACTCGGAGAAGGCGCATATTATTCCATTTCCTGGACAGTCGATAATACGGCTCCGGAACTTGTCAAGATTCCCGACGCCAGGAATCTTGAAACAGGTGAAAACTATATTACAGTTGATGTGACGGATAACCAGTACATCGCAGCAGTCGTTCTGTTCGATGAAGAAGGAAATATGCTCGACTACTATGGAGCTGATTTGGATCAGGCTCCCGGTGATACGCTCACATACGATTTCGATCTGAACGCGATATTCGGAGAAGACATTCAGCCGCACATGCTCCTGCAGGCGTATGACTACGCGGCAAATGTTGTTACGTACAAAATCAACCTCAACAGCGACGAAGAGCTGAAGGATGGTATTCAGAGCCTGACGATCACACCGGACCAAGCCGTTGTCATTGTCGGCAATCAAATCCGTATGAGTGCAGATGCTCAGCCGTGGGGTATTTCCGACGATGTCATCTGGGAGTCCTTTGATGAGAGTATCGCTACGGTTGATGAAAATGGTATCGTGACGGGTGTGGCAGAAGGCACCACAGCCATCATCGCGACCTCCGTTCTTGACGAAGACGTTTCTGCTTATGCGTTGGTGCTTGTAAAGCAGATTGATAAGGAGCTCAACGGCGTTGTCTGGGATGAAAACAGTGAAGTGTGGTTTTCCGGATTCAATCTCAAATCCTTGCCGGAATATGAAAAGCTGCATGATACCAGTCTGAAAGCACCGATCGCTTCGGTGACCTACGACGGTCGCGGCAATCTGTATGCAGCTTCCTTCGATACGGATTCCTGGACCTCCGATCTCTATCTTGTCGATCAAGATTCATTCGAGCTTGAACTGGTAGGCGGTTCCGATCAGATTGGCTATATGGATCTTGCTCCCGCTCCCAACCTTGGGCAGAATCTGCTTGCTGCTGTCTATGGTCCGTATGTGTTTTTGATAGATAAGGAGACAGGAGACTATCTGGACGTATTCGATTATACAGAGGAGCTGGACGGAAACTATTTTGTGGGTATTGCTTACGAATACTCCGAAATGCATCCGCAGTATGGTGCTCCGCTTGATGCATACTTCCTCGTGGATACGGCAGGTGAACTGTATAATACGGCCTTTATCACCCTCGGTGATGAGACGTATGATTTCGGATTGCAGGATACAGAAGTCAACTTTGGTTATGAGTCCGACACTCCGTATTTCTCCAGCCTCTATGCAGTGGAAGACGAGATGAAATTGTCTCTGTACTGGAGCCGCTTCAATGAAGAGGCGACGGACATCATCGTCTTTGAAACAGAATACTATTATGATGAAGAAGCGGATGATTACTATGCTGATAGCGTCATCTGCCGCGCAGGCGGATTTGAGGAATCCGTTTGGCCCGTTGGCGGACTCTTTGAGCTTGACAACGAACAGGCTGTCGTTCTGATGCAGACCAGATTGAAGAGGACTATGATGAGGTCAGCTCCGGCTGCATCTGACTCTGGTAAATTTGAGATTTCCGCAAAGACCCGTGTGTCTGAAAGTCAGGTCAAAGACGCTGCCGGGACCGAAGCAGAACCCTTAAAGCCCGTTTCGGTAAGCACCAGCAAAGGTACGCTGAACGCTATCCGTGTAAACGAAGTGACTTCGGATGCTCCTGTAAAAGAAGAGATCCAGGAAACCGAGGGGACCACGATTGAAATCAAGGCCTCCGAAGCGACGACCAACGGAAAGGTCACGGTAGAATACGAGTCCGGCGCGAAGCTGATCGATTATCAGATCAACGCTGACTTTGAGTCCGTCATTGACGAGGAGGGTGTATTCACATTTGGTTACGTCAACAAGGAGGAGATTCCGGCAGACGATGTCATTGCGACGCTGACACTGGATATCGATCCTGAGGTGATCGGGGTGCACTACACTACGACAGTGAATGAACGGAATGAAGAGAATCCCTGCAAGGACAATCCGGAAACAAACGTGATCGGCGAACATACGTGGGGCGACTGGATTATTACCAAAGAATCGACCATGATCGCAGAAGGTTCGAAGTACCGCGTCTGTGAAATCTGCGGCGAAGTTGAGAAAGCTGTCGTGGAGGTCGATTGGTCCGCGGTGAGCGAGATGTTCCGCCTCCAGCAGGCAGCCCGCCTCCGCGAAGCAGCCCGCCGCGCCGCGGAAGAGAAGAAGCCCGTTGTCCTTCCCAAGCAGGAATGGGTCAATCCTTTCGACGATGTGTTCACCTCAGACTCCTTCTTTGAAGATGTGAAGTACGTCTGCGAAAACGGCATCATGAACGGCGTTTCCGATCATGAGTTTGCTCCGAACTCCACGCTGACCAGAGCGATGATCGTGACCATTCTTTACAGAATGGAAAAAGAGCCCGCTGTCTCCTTCAAGGGGACGTTCACGGATGTGGATGCCGGCACCTGGTACTCCGACTCCGTTGAATGGGCTGCAGAGAACGGCGTTGTCAATGGCTATGGCGACGGCAAATTCGGCCCGAATGATCCTGTGACCCGCGAACAACTTGCGGCGATCCTGTATCGTTACGCCGGAAAGAAGGGCTTTGATACCTCGATTGACGAAAACACGAATTACCTCAGCTACAACGATGTTTTCGAAATCGCTGACTATGCAAAGCTTCCGATGTATTGGTCCATCGAGAACGATATGATTACTGAAACAAATGGAAACCTCAATCCTGCCGTGCCTGCGCGCCGCAGCGAGGTTGCAGCTGCAATCCATGCGTTTCTCGAAAATGTCGCCAAGTAACTGAGGAGCGAGCAGACACAAAGAATTATACACCGCGTGGGACTCTGTTCCTGCGCGGTGTATTTCATTACAGATCCGGTGACGGAATGTTTACACGGAAGAAATGGACAAATCCTGTTCCGGTGTGCTATAATAAAGATACATGGATATGTTGTGTCCGTGGAATGACGATCTGTTTCAGAGGGTCCGGATGAGGAGGAAAAGATGTTGAAAAAGCACATAAAAACAATGACAGCGTCGATATTGATTTTGATCATGATGATCGGCGCATCTGTCAGCGTATTCGCTTTTGCGGATGATGAGTCCGTCGGGAACATTTACAGGGATGCCGTCGCTGCAGCGGCAGAAAATGGTATCATTAACGGCTTTCCGGATGGGACATACCGACCGCAGGGTCTTCTTACACGGGAAGAAGGCGCGAAGATCACAGCAGCTTTGATCCTCGGCAAGGAGATCGATCAGCTTCAGAGCAGTGATACTAACCCATTTGATGATGTTGAAAATAGCCGGTGGTCCGCACCCTATATCATGTGGTGTGTCAAGAAAGGGATCCTGCTTGGATACGGGGATGGCACGTTTGGTCCGGAGGACACGCTGACCGGAACTCAGTTTGCGAAGATGCTTCTCTGTGCGCTTGGACTCTCAAGAGAAGGGAACTATGTCGGCCTCGCGGCAGATTGGGAGAACGCCGTGATTGAGGACGGGATTGCGGTAAAGCTATTCACCGGAGATGCGGCGATGGTGTTGAATTCACAAATGACACGTGAACAAGCCGCTCTGATGATTTGCAATGCCATGAGTGCGTCCAAACAAAGAGGAAATCTGCATTTTGAACGTCCGGAATGGAAGGAAATGAGCGATCTCACAGAAGCATCTCCGCGTCTCGATGATCCGATCATTATTATCCCTGTTGTTCCGAGGCTTGAGCCAGAGAAAAGCGTGCCGGACATCGGAAATGATGGCTAAGAGAAAGGTAATTATTCCCAAAATAAACCGCAGCCGCCCGGATTCTGCATCCGAGCGGCTGACAATTTGTATTCGCTTTACTTCGCGACATCCTCGCAGAAGACATGGATCGCATGGGCGATCTCGCCTCTCGTCGCGTCATCGGTCGGGCGGAGCATGCCGGCGGGGGAATCCTCGAGCACGCCCGTGCCGCAGGCCCACTGGAGCGCGGGAACCGCCCAGTCGCCCCACGTGAACGCATCGTTGTAGCTGAGGATATTCGTGTCCTCGCCGACGCTCACGTCGCAGCCCTTGGACTTCGCATATAGGTAGATTTAGCCGTTAATCCTCCCCGCGATTCAATAGATCCGAAATTCTCCCAACATTTTTCACAAAAGTCCTTGCGTAAACCGTAAAAGTGTGATATAATCGTCAAAAAGAGGATGTGTTATACAGGAAGGGAGGCGTCGGGATGACGGGTTGCGGGAGAGCTGCGGGATCGCGGATGGCGCGCGCGGGGCGGTCCTTCATGGGGATGATCCTCGCGGCGTGCTGCCTCCTCCTCGCCGGATGCGCCGAGCGGGAGCCGGAGGAGACGCGGGACCAGAAGAAAAACGAGATCGGCATCGACCGGGACTATTACCGCGAGGAGTACCTCGCGCGCGAGGATCAGGAGGGCTACGTCCCCTACAACAGCAAATACGGCTTCGATCTGCCCGAGATCGCGGCTTACACGGACGGCTTCGTCGACTACCTCGGCTATTCCGTCTCCTTCTCCGCGCAGAACGAGGGCACAAGCCCCGATTTCCTCCCGGACGGGGAAGGGGGCGTCTTCGTCTTCCGCCGGATGCGCGCGCCGCGCGGCGGTCACAACATCCCCGACGGGATCGTCTATTACGACGCGGAGGGCAATCCCTCCCGGATCTGCACGGACCCGGACTGCACCGTCGGCAAAACCTGCACCCACGGCATGAACATCGCCGATTCCTTTATCCGTTACTGGAAGGGGAACCTCTATTTCATCGGCTACCGCGCGGAGGGCTGGCCTGCGGACGTAGATACGGACGGGGTCACGGGCATGCCCCTGCGCAGCTACGTCATGCGCTATGACATTGAGCGGCGCGAATTCCATAAGGTGATCGAATTCTTCGACCGGACCTGCTTCCTCTTCGTCATCCGCGACGGCGTGCTCTTCATGGAGTGCGGCGAGGACGCGATGTACGGCGGGGACGCGACGGTGAAATACCTCTGCTGCGTCGATCTCGAGGCGGGCGAGGCGTGCCGGATCTCCCTCGGCATCAGCGACGCCTGCGGCATCTGCGAGGGGAAGATCGTCCTCCAGTCCGGCGAATACGGCAAGCTCTGGTATCAGGTCGAGCACCGCGTTCTCCTCCTCGATCCCGCGCTCGGCACGCGGCGGACCCTCGCCTCCTATACGGATTCCTTCGCGGGCGCGGCGGGGAAGTACGTCGTCTATCTCGGACGCTGGCAGCGGGGCGTGAGCTGCGACCTCTACCGCCGCGATCCGAACGCCGAGGTGCCGGAGGTCATGGGCCGGGACGTGGTGAAGTTCCGCATGTTCGGGGACCGCTGCGTCTGGCTCTGCGCCGACGGGACCCTCTGGCGGACGGACGTCGTCGCCTACAAGCCGAAGAAGCTCGCCTCGAAGGTCGCCGATTTCCTCGTTCAGGACGACGGGAAGATCGTCTACTTCTCCGAAAACCGCTTCCGCGGCGTGAAGGTCAAGGGCTTCGGGATCGACACGCTCGGGTATGGCGCGCTCTGGGCGACCTCCGGCGTCTCGCGGGAGAAGATCTGGGAGGCGTCCGGCTCGACGTCGTGGCTCGGCTCCTGCGCGGTCGGCGCGAACGCGGCCTTCGTCACGTCGATGTACAAGGAGACGCTCTGGCCGAACGATTACGAATACCGCGAAACCCGGATCATCAAGCGCACCCTCGACGGGAGCGAGCCGCAGATCCTCTTCCGCCGCGTGTACAACATGGCGGACGAGGAGTGGCGCGCGCATCAGGTCTGGATCGACGAGCGTCATCCCGAGGGCACGGATTACTGGATCGTGAACGGCACGTTTCGGTATTATGCACAAAAAACGGACTGAAATTTCTATGCCTCTCCGTGGAAGCTGCCCGACCGGAATAAATTTTGTTTTCTGTTCATAAATGAGATATACTGCACAAATCAGGTATTGGTTTTTCTGAATGGACTGTATAAAAATCAAACATCGATGCACCCGCTTTTCGGTTGACTCCCGCGAAACCCGGGGTTGAAAAACGCTTGACAAACAAAATCTTTCGTTGTATAATATATAGCATCAATAAGGACGCGAAACGGATAAAGCTGTGGAGTGTAACCAAATATTCCGGCTGCGCGTCTCAGAAGCAATCCCAACTGCATCAAGAGAAGGAGAAGACCATGACACTCAGAAAGAGAATCGTGTCGGCGATCCTCGCGGCGATGATGCTCACGTCCGCCGCCGCCATGTCCGCGTGCTCCAACAACAATGCGGAGACCGGCAAGGAAGAGAACGCGCCCGGAAGCCAGACGGTTACCCCGACCGACGTCGAAGTGGATCCCGAGGAAGAGCTCAGCGACTACGAGCTGAGACAGCGCATCCCGGACAACGTCCCCGAAATGAAGTTTGACGGCAAGGAGCTCCGCGTCGCGACCACCGACGGCGACCAGTACGAAGAGGAAATCGTCGCGGAAGAGCTGAACGGCGACGCCTGCAACGACGCCGTGTACAACCGCAACGTGAAGGTCGAGGACCGCTTCGACATCAAGATCACCTGCCAGCGCGACGGCTCCCCGTACTCCATCCCCGCGAAGATCTCGAAGGCCGGCACCGACGACTACCACCTGATCGGCTTCTATGACTACATGTCCTACAACCCGATCAACTCCCAGTCCCTGCTCAACTGGCTCACGGTTCCGAACGTCGACCTCAGCCAGCCCTGGCACAACAAGCTCGCGAACGACGACGCGACGGTCAACGGCATCCTCTACACGATCTGCTCCGACCTCGCGACCACGTCCATGACCTACACGCACTGTATCTTCGCGAACCTCGACCTCTCGACCAACTACGGCTACGCCGCGTCCGACCTCTACGGCCTCGTCAATGAGGGCAAATGGACCATCGACCAGCTCTCCTCGATGATCACCGGCATGTACGTCGACGTCAACGGCAACGGCAAGAACGACATCGCGAACGACCAGTACGGCTTCGGCTATCAGATCACCAACCCCGCGGACGTCTGGTTCAACGCGTTCGGCGGTCACTACACGGGCCGCGATGAAGAGGGCAACGTCATTGTCACCTTCATGGACGACAAGACGGTCTCCGAGCTCGAAAAGCTCCTCGAGTTCCACTACAACAACGAAGGCTTCGGCAAGCTCTCCACGCAGTACGACGAACAGAAGTGGTTCCTCAACGGTCAGCTCGTGTTCGCGCCGATGCGCTTCTACGCGGCGTTCGCCGACCTGCGCGACATGGAATCCCCCTACACGATGCTCCCGTACCCGAAGTGGGACGAGGCGCAGCAGAACTACTACACCAACGCGGACGACAAGTTCACCGTTTTCGCCATCGCGAAGTCTCTCTACGGCGAGCTCGACTTCATCGGCCCCGTTTACGAAGTGCTCTGCGCGGAATCCTACAAGTCCGTGTACCCGGCATACTATGACACCGCTCTGAAGGGCAAGTACTCCACCGACCAGGAGACCGCGGACATGGTCGAGCTCATCATGGCCGGCCGTATGTTCGACTTCTCCTTCCAGTTCGGCGAATCCGTCTTCCAGAGAATCCCGTACATGATCCGCGACTGCCTGGTTGACAACAACCCGAACCTCGCGTCCAAGTACAAGGGCATCCAGAAGGCGATGGGCAAGCAGATGGAAAAGGTCTTCAACAAGGTCTACGAGCTGGACGGCTGATCCGATCTGCATTCTCCATAACCAAACGAACCGAAAGGCCGCTCAAAACCCGGGCGGCCTTTTCTGTGCAAAGGCGCGAAAGGGCTGTCGCAAAACAGTTTAAAAAGTTTTGGTCGACCTTTTTCAAAATGGCCGCCGGGGATGCGCAGCTCCCCTGTTCTTAGGGCAGCGCCCTAATGCCGACTTGGTTTCATCGCAG
>CACZSA010000229.1 GCA_902783705.1 uncultured Ruminococcus sp. | reverse complement strand
TCGGACTACTGCTACAACTCCGGGCCGTTCCTCTCCCCGCAGATGTTCTCGGAATACATCACGCCCTACCTCTACGACATCATCGACAACATCCGCAAGATGGGCGGCTACGCGATCAAGCACACGGACGGCAACATCATGCCGATCCTCGATCAGCTCATGGACTGCCGCCCGCACTGCATCCATTCGATCGACCCGATGGCGGGCGTGGATATCGCCGAGGTCAAGCGCCTGACCTATCCGCGCGGCATCGCGATCTGCGGGAACGTCAACTGCGCCCTGATGCAGACCGGAACGGACGAGGAGGTCCGGGAAAGCGCGCTCTACGCGATCCGGTCCGCGAAGCCCGGCGGCGGCTACATCTTCTCGACGAGCAACGTGCCGTTCCGCGGCCTCGATCTGAAGCGCTACCTCATGATCCTCGATATCTGGAAGGAACACCGATACTACACCGAGGAAGATATGGTCTATCACGGTTAACTAAAATCGCCCCCGAAGTCTGAAGCGTACTTCGGGGGTTTTTGTCTGTTTTTTTATTCTCCGCGGAATGCGAAGGTCATCTCCACCGGATTGTGGTCGGAGAAGGCAAAGCCTGTGTCGATCACGTCCGCCGAGAGCACCTCGACGTTGTCCGAGACGATAAATCCGTCGACCGTCAGCACGTACTGGCCTTCGTGGTATGCCGAATCCGCATTGCGGCAGGAGGGGACGGGATCCTCTTCATCGATCGGGGCGACCAGCGTGAGGTTCAGCCCGTCGAAGAGCTCCGCGGGGATCGGCTGACCCCATGTGTAGTCCCGGTCGGGCTCGCCCCACCAGACGGAGGAGTCGCCGAGCAGGTCCTTGTTGAAATCGCCGCCTGCGATGCATACATTTCCCGCTTCGTATTCCGCCTGCATGTCCGCAAGCAGGAGCTTCATCTGTTCCGTCGCGATCACGCCGTCCGAGGTATAGGCGGAGAGATGCAGGTTATAGAGCACGAGCGTGTGTCCGTCCGCCGTGGGGATCCGGCTCACGCTGTAGCAGCGGTCGAGATCGAGGATCTTCATGAATCCTCCCTCGACCGGAAGCTCCACCCGGCGGGACGAGACAATGCCGGCCTTCGAGAAGGTGATGATCCCGGACCGGGACGCGCCGTGCGGCTGATGGAAGGGGTACAGGAGGAAGGGCGAGTCATAGTTCTGCGCGAAGGCGGAGGCATACGTCTCCCCGGGCAGGACGTCCCGGAGATAGGCCCGCTCATCCATGTGATAGGAGCGGGTGGAATCGCTGTCGATCTCCTGCACGAGCACGAAATCCGCGTCGAAGGAGGAGAGCTTTGCGGCGATATTCCGGAGATTGGCGTCGAGCTTCTCAGGAGAGCGCGCCCAGGATTCGGTGCCGCCGTCCATGAAGAAGCCGTAATCCGCCTCATACGCGCCGAATCCGATATTCCAGCTCACGATCCGATATTCCTCCCCGGCCTCCGCCTCGAGGGAGCCGTTTCCCTGTACTTCGAGCGGTATGTCTCCGAGGCGGTGATAGGCGAGGAAGACGTAGGCGACATAGCCGAGGGCGGCGATCAGCACGGCGGCGAGCGCGATGCAGAGGATTTTCAAAAAGCGTTTCGTGGGAATCCCTCCCGATCGGATGTGTTTTACCCATTATAGCAAAGCCGCGCGGATTTGTCAACGCTCCCCGGAAACGGAAAAGAACCCCGAAGGGCCCGTTTCCGTTTCGTGTACAGGGATTTTAACCCTCGAGCTTTCCGACGAGCTTCGAGAGGGTCTTCGCCCAGACCTTTTCATTTGACTTGAATTTCGACGCGATCTCTTCGTTTTGGATGTTGTTGTAGAAGAAGCCCATGAGGTCGCCGATGGAATCACCCCAGTAGAAGCAGAAGTCCGCCGTGATGCAGTCGTGGATCAGATCGATCATCTTCGCGGTCTCGGCGTCGCGGCTGTACTTGTTCTTCAGGGCGAGGTCGTAGTAAGCCGGGATGACCGTCTGGCTCGTCATGGAGCAGGTCGCCTCAAGCACCGTCGCGATCATGCCGATCTTGTCGGTCGAGAGCGTCGTCGGGCAGCCGTAGAGCGGAACGCCGTCGTACTGGTTGACGCGGTAGTTCTCCTGCTGATCGTCGAACTTCGGAAGCGGGATGATCATGAAATCGGATTCCATGTTGCGGATCAGCTCGTTCCCGGCGGTCTGGAAGGTGTTCGGGCAGAAGAGGACGCGGTCCTCGGTGAGCATCGTGATGCTCCCGTTGTCAAACGCTGCGTTGTCGAACATGTAGCCGTAGTCGGTGCCGTAGAAGATCGTATGCAGCTTGTCAAAGACGTCGATCGTGTGCTCGGAACCGAGGATGACGGAGTAGTTCCCCGCGTCGTCCACACCCGTGTATTCCACGCCGTTCGCGAAGACCATGCCGTTGAGGACGTGGCCCTTCTGCATGATGACGCCGAAGGAGTCCGCGAGATCGACCTGCGCGTTGCCGTTGAGGTCGCGGTAGACGTTCTCACAGAGCGAACTCATCTTGTCAAGCGTCCAGTTCCCCTCGAGGACGAGGCCGTAGAGCGATTCGTCCGGGAAGAAGTCGTTCCACACGGTCGAGTTGACGAACATCGCGTAGATGTAGGCGATGAAGCTGTGGGTCATGTCTCCGGTCAGCCAGAAGAGGTTGTCCTTGTAGTTGATGTTCTCGATGAAGAGCTGGCTCCAGTAGGGCGCATGAATGTTGATGGTGTCGGTGAAGCCGTTTTCGTTCAGCTTCATCATCTGTCCCGACGCTGCGAGGGAGACGTTGAAGCGGGTATGCGCGCAGAAGACGTCGTAATCGTCGCTGCCCGACGTGACCGTCTGGGTCGCCGCGGCGTTGAATCCGCCGTACCCGGTCTTCTCGCCGAGGATGAGCTTGACGTTGAGACGCTCCTCGAGCGCACGGTTCCTCCGCCAGTAGGCCTCGTTGACGACGTCGCTGATATCGTCCTCCGCTTCGTCCAGCTCGATGGACTTGGTCTCCTCGGAGGAGAGGAAGGTGACCTCATATCCGCCATAATCGAGCGTCTCGGGAAGCGCGTCGAGGAACTTTGCCTCGGTCTCCGCTTCCTCTTCCATGGCGGCGGAGGGATCGGATCCGGTGTTCTGCGCCGGGGTCTCCGGGTCGTTCTTCGCGTTCGCGCAGGAAGCGAGGGGCAGCAGCAGGGCGAGCGCGAGGAACAGAGCGAGGGATCGGCTGAAGGGCTTCTGTTTCATCACAACCTCCGGTTGAAGAATATTTACAAAAGCATTATACAGCACTTTCCCGTCAAATGCAAGAGATTTTTAATATTCCGCCCCGCCGATGAAAAAAAGAAAAAGCCCGAAGGCTCTTTCCGTTTGTTTTCTCAGCCGAAGAGACGGACGAAGATATCCGACATTTCTCCGCGGGAGAGGACATAGCAGCTGTTCGCGAAGTTCCCGGCCCCGGCGACGCGGTCGATCAGCTCCTCGCGCTCGGCAGCGGGGATGGTAAGCGAAATGCCTGATGCCTCGGGGATCGCCCGGATCATCTCCTCGGGCGTCGTTCCGAGCGCGGAGGCCAAGCGGTTCGCGCGGTCCCTGCCCTTGGACGTCAGCATATTGTAGGAGAGGAACGCGCCTTCGAAGATCGCGCAGGCCTCGCCGTGCGGAGTTCCGCGGCTGAGGGTCAGGCAGTACCCGAGAGGATGCGGGAAGCCCGTTCCGGTATAGTCGATGGCGATGCCGGCAGCGGTCGCCGCGTAGGCCAGCCGTTCCCGGTCTTCGGTGCTCCATCCGGTCCGGACGCCGCGGCGGAAGAGTACGTCCCAGATCTCGCCCGCGGCAAAAAGAGCGGCCTCGGTCGACGATGGCACCGATTTCGGGGAGAAGAAGCTCTCGATCGCGTGCGCCAGCGCGTCCAGAGCGGTCGAGACGGTGTAGCGGTCGGAGAGCGAGGCGGTATAGCGCGGATCCACGAACGACGCGCGCGGATAGGCCGAGACGTCCTTGAATGTCTTTTTCCGCCGTCCGCCGTCGATCGTCAGCACGGAATAGCGGCAGGATTCGCTCCCGGTCCCGGCGGTCGTCGGAATGGCGATGATCGGCAGGCAGGGCGCGGTCCGCTTCGTCTCGTCGAAGATCTCGTCCGCGGTGATTCCCGGATTCGCGGCGTACCCGGCGACAGCCTTCCCGGCGTCGAGCGCGGAGCCGCCTCCGATCGCGACGATGAAATCGCAGCCTTCGCGGACGGCGAGATCACCGGCCTCCCGGCAGTCGGGCGCGGGCGGATTCTCCTTCACGCCGGTCCAGCGGACATAGGTGCATCCGGCGGCCTCCAGCGTCTCTGCGACATCGGCAAACGCGCCGCTCAGATCGGCTCCGTGCGCGCCGCTCACGATGAGGGCACGGCGTCCGCATGCCGCAAAGACTTCGGGATGGGAGGGGACGCAGCGCTCGCCCGTATAGATCGCGACGGGCTTGTGCGTGGTAAAGTCCATGATTTTCTCCGATGGGATCCGTCCGTCCGAATCAATGGTTCGGCAGGCCGAAAAGTTCGGCAGACGGAAGTATTTTCAGTTTCGCGGATATTCTATCATTTATCCCGATGAAATGCAAGAGACGGAACAGCGAACATCCCGCGCGAATTCGGTCGGAAGTTGGCAATTATTTACAAGAGCGGACACACGGCAAAGGAAAACCCCGCCGGACCATGGGAGGTCTGACGGGGAGAAAATCGATTCGGGATCAGTTTTTGATTTCGACGTTCGCGTGGTCGACGATGAACTCGTGGACGAGGTCGGAGAGGATCGTCTGACGGATGAGGGGCTTGTCATAGACCGACTCGAACGCTTCAAGGGATTCCATTTCGTAGTACTTCGTCGCGTATTCCGTGGCGCGCTTCGTGTACTCTTCCTCGCTCAGGGAGAGGTTCTCCCGACGCGCGATGGCGTAGACGATCATCTCTTCCTTGATCTTCTGCTCTGCCTCGGCCTTCGCGGTGGTGTAGAACTCCTCCTCCGTCATCCCGTCGAAATTGAGGGAGACATAGGTCGCGAAGTTCAGGCCCATCACCTCGGCGTATGCCTGATTGGACTCGACCATCGTGTTGTAGAGCGTGTTCAGCTCCTCCTCGGGCCACTTGATGACCTTGGTGTTCTCATACACGACGTCCCAGACCTGGCTGGACACGTACTGATAGTAAATATCCTGATAATACTGCTCGAGGCTCTTCCGCGCGGCGGCTTCGTATTCCGCCTTCGAGCCGTAGCCGAGGTACGCGCGGACGAAATCCTCCGTGTATTCCGGGAGCTCCTGCTCGCAGACCTCGTGGACCGTGATCTCAAAGTGAACGTCCTCTCCGGCGTGTTCCGGGAACTGATAATAGGGATCCGGGAAGGTGAGGTCGACCGAGATCGTGGATTCGGGCATTGCGCCGACGATGGCGTTCTCGAAGTCCTCGAAGTAGGTCCCGGAACCGAGCACCAGCTCCGCGTCCTCCTCCTCGCCGCCTTCAAACTCTTCCCCGTTGATCGTGCCGACGTAGTCGATATACACGGTGTCGCCGAGCTCCGCGCCGCGGTCCGTGACGTCGGTCAGGCGGGAGTAGTAGGAACGGGAGGAGAGGATCTGCTGCTCGATCGCCTCGTCGGTGACCTGAATGTGGTAGCCCTCCGCGGGGAGGTTCATATACTCCGCGAGGTCGATGTATTCGGAGAGGTCGTAATTGTATTTCGCTGTCAGAAGGTCGTCCTCGGTCTTTTTGCATCCCGCGGCGCAGAGACCGAGGGAAAGCGCGGCGAGGGCGGCGGCCAGAATTCTTTTCATGGATCGCACCTGTCGTGTGGTTGAATTTGTCGAGAGAATATTATATCACATTTTTCCGGGAAATGCAAGGGGTTAGCGTCATTTTCACGCATCCCCGCCGGCGGAGCGCGCAGAACGCCCGATCACCCGGCAAGCCGCCGCAGAAGCGAGCATCCCGAAGGCGCCGTAGATCACCGTGATGCGCAGGAAGCTGCCGACGATCGAGGCGATCTCAGTGGACGTGACGCCGGAATAGGTGAGGAGGAAATCGACGAGATACCAGATCTCCGCGAGGATCCGCGAGACGGCGTAGGGCAGAACGGCATAAGCCGCCGCATGGAGAGCCGTGTATTTCGCGCGCTTCCGGGGATTCTCCGCCGCGCGGTATCTCTTCCGCAGAACGAGGATCACCCAGAGTCCGGCGAAGAGAAAGACGGCCTCATAGAGGAATTCGCCGAGGAGCCAGAGAACGGCGATCGTCCCGTAGTCCCCGAGGTTCCCGGAGACGGCGTCGATGACGTACCGGGCGGCGTAGTCGAGGAAAGCGGCGAGGAGGCAGAGGATCACGGGCAGCGTCATCCGCCGGTCCTGATAGGCAAACGCGGCGAGCGCGCCGAGGGAGACCGCCACCCTGAGCGCCGCGATGAGCTCGGCTCCGTAATCGGCGAGCGAGGCCAGCCATGCGGGGCAGGCGATATCCGAGGCGGCGGCGGCGGACAGATACGAAACCGTCCGTCCCACGGCGGCAAGAAGCAGAAGCGCGGCGAATACGCAGAGGACGGCGATCCCCCCGCTTCGCTTCGGTTGAGTTGCAGCATTCATGATAAGCTCCCGTTTTGGGATGTGTCGGATGGGATTATAGCACAATTCCGCGCGGATTTCTTGCGGGAATTGTAAAGATTGGCCCGACCGTCAGACCTTCTCGAAAACGCGGACGGCGCATCCGTCGAATCCGACCGGGACCGGGCTGCCGTAGGTGTTCGCGGGGCTCGGCGTGACGTCGACCGATACCTCGTTCAGGCCTTCGGTCAGGAATTCCGTGATATCGAGCGCGTACGGGCGGAAGAGGATCCGTCCGGCGGGCTTCCCGTTCACCGAAACGTCTCCGGCGTCGTGCATCCCCTCGAAGGTCAGCACGGCGCGGCGTCCGCAGGCGGGCATCCAGTCGAAGGTCATCCGCCCCTCGGCGAGGGAGACGATCTCGACAATGCGCTCCTCCTCCGGTTCTCCGAGCACGGGCAGGGCGTCCGGATCGAAGCCGATCACGAGGGACGCGTGTCCCGGGATCTCAGCGGGATAGGTGAATCCGCCCTCGGTCATCTGTCCGGCGAGCGGTTCGATCTTCCCGGTAAAGGGATCGAAGCGGTAGGCGGCCTGCGAGAGGGAGGTAACGAAGCGTCCACGGATCGGTTCCAGTCCCTCGTTGATGAAGGAGAAGAACTCGCATCCGGATTTGGTCATGTGGGTGAAGCGCAGATTGCCGTGCGTCTCGCCGTCGAAATAATGCTCGCGGTGCGGCTTGATCCTCGAGAGGTATCCGGCGAAGTCCGATCCGCGGTAAAGATGCCCGCCGTGGACCTCGAATTCGCCGAGCTTGGTGACGATCTCGGCGTTCAGGCGCAGCCGGCCTTCGATCAGGAGCGTGTCGTAGTGATAGCGGTCGATCACGATGTGTCCGTCGTCGTCCTCGATTCGCGCGCGCTCCATGAAGTCCTCGATGGAGAGATAGTTGAACGTCCGCATGGCGCGGTACAGGTCCGCCGCGGGCTTCACGGGCGTGTGCTCCGGGGAACAGAGAACCGCCGCCTCCGGATTGTCCGAGCCCGTCGCGTTGAGCCACGACATGCGCTTGATGTACCCGGCGACCGAACGGTAGTCCTTCCACCACACGGACGCGGGTCCGACGTCCGGCGGTCTCTCCCCGGACTGGAGCGGCGTGCGGAGGGAATAATAGAAGGCATGCGGAATGATCCACGAGGTCCCGCGGGCGAAGAGGAAATTGAGATACCACATCATCTCGTCCGGCGGGAAGTTCCACGGGTTGCCCCGCTCCCCGCAGACCCCGAAGGCCTCGACGGACGAGCGGGAGATGCCCATGTGCCGGGCGGTGTCGGCGGCGGATTTCGCGAGGATCGAATCGGGGGAGGTGAGCTCCGTCCCTGGCTCGATCATGCGCCATACAAGGTCCTGTCCGGGGATGTCGAAGTATTTCAGCGTGTCGCAGTCGCCCGATGCCGCCGGATGTCCCATCAGGGCGATCTTGTGTTCACGGCACCACGCGGAGAGCGGCGCGTAGAAGGCTTCTCCGAGACGGCGGCGGATCGTCATCTCGAGGACATATTCGGCCTCCCGGCGGATCTTTTTGTCCTCCGGCTCGAAGAAGAGAGACGCGAGATGCAGGAATTCCCCGCCCTCCTCGAAGAAGGTCTCGATCATGTCATAGGACCACGGGATCCCGCCGTCCATGCGCGCGCACCGGCCCGTGACGGACGGCTCGTCGGTGAAGAAGCCGACGACAGTCTGTCCGAAGAATTCCTCGAGCGCCGAGAAATACTTCTCATGTGTGTGCCGGATAAAGCATTCGGTCGCCGCGGGATTGAGCAGGTCCGCCGCCTTCGGGGCGTTCGGTCCTCCGTCGTCCTCGTCGGGCGAGAGTCCCCGGATCGTGCCGCCGGTATAGCCGAGCACCAGCGTGTACGCGCGCCAGTCGCCCTCGGCATTGCGCGGCTTGTCGAGCTTCACGTCGTCGAGCAGCCCGTCCTTGCCGAAATGGAGCCAGAGCAGGAACTGCGGATCCTCGCCGTCGGGGATCGCCTCTCCCGCGGGCAGGGCGTAGAGGCGGCGTGCGGCGAACCTGGGCTCCTCGCGGACCACCTCGCCGTGGGCCGAACCGGACGGATACATGCCCTCGTCGTAGAGGATCACGAGCATGAAGCGGCGCTTCGCCTCCTCGCAGACGGTCTTCACGAGAGCAAGAAATTCGTCGGAGAGATACCCGACGCCGCTCATGCCGAGCCGCGGATGGATGACGACGCCGTCGATGCCCTTGCGGTGGAACGAATCGAGCTGATGGATAAGCTCGTTCTTGTCGAGTGTGTCGTTCCAGAACCAGAACGGCATCGGCGAATAGGAGGGACCCGGATTGCGCCAGATGTCCCGGATAATATCGAACATAAAAGACTCCTCTTCGGTCTGTATTCTGCGGATTTTCTTCTATTATACCCCATCCCGGCGGAAATTGCAAGGAAATGGGAGAAAGATGCCGCACCTCCGCCGAAAAATCCCGTTCCTTTTCGTGCGGCGCATTGACATTTCAGATGAAATCCGCTATAATGGATATACATTATCATCGAAAGGATTGACATCATGAAAAAACTCTCCAAGGGCAAGGTATGGTGCTTTGCCGTCGGTCAGTTCGGGTGGTCGGTGCTTGCCGCACTGATCTCGAGCTGGCTTGTGAACTACTACCAGCCGGACGACAGCGCCATCGCAGACGGGCAGACCCTCTTCATCCCGCAGGGCCGCGTCATCCTCGGCATTCTCACCGTGCTCGGCGCGATCACCGCGTTCGGACGGGTCTTCGACGCGATCACCGACCCGCTCGTCGCCTCCTCCTCCGACAAGTGCAAGTCGAAAGACGGACGCCGGATCCCCTTCATGCGGGCCGCCGCGATCCCCTTTGCCCTCACCTGCATCCTGACCTTCTGGTCCCCGGTGAACGGGACGAGCTGGGTCAACGCCGTGTTTCTCTTCGTCATGATCACGCTCTTCTACCTCTTCATGACGATGTACTGCACGCCGTATAACGCCCTGATCCCTGAGCTCGGCGCGGATCAGGACACCCGCATGCTGATCTCCACGGCGATCTCCTTCACCTACATCGCCGGCATGGCGGTGGCCTACGTCGCGCCCGTCGTCTGGGGCATGTTCGAGGGCTTCCTCCCCCGCGTCACCGCGATCCGCGTGACCTTCACGATCATGAGCCTCATCGGCCTCGTGTGCATGTTCGTCCCGGTCTTCACGATCCGTGAAAAGGACTACGTCGACGCCAAGCCCTCCGAGGGCACCGCGCTCCACTCCCTCGGCGCGACGTTCAGAAATCACGATTTCCGCGTCTTTGTGGCGTCCGATATCTCCTACTTCCTCGGCATCACGATGTTCCAGACCGCCCTGCCCTTCTTTGTCACGACCCTGCTCGGCCTCGACGAGAGCATGTCGACGGTGTATTTCGTACTGATGACCGCCCTCTCCGTGGTGTTCTATATCCCGGTCAACAAGCTGACGCCGAAGTTCGGCAAACGCAAGCTCATCCTCTTCGCGTTCGTCGTCTTCACCGTGAGCTTCCTCTATACGGCGGCGTTCGGACCGAATCTCCCGATCCCGCCGGCGGCTCAGGGCTACATCCTCTGCGCGCTCGCTTCTCCGGCGATGGCGATCTTCGGGATCCTGCCGCAGGCCGTGGTGGCGGATATCGCGGAATGCGACGCCCTCGAGACGAAGGAAAACCGCTCCGGCATGTTCTACGCCGCGCGCACCTTCGCCTTCAAACTCGGTCAGTCGATCGCCATGCTGATGGTGACGGCGTTCGCGACGATCGGGACCGGCGGTCTCGGCTACCGGATCACCGCGATCGCGGCGGCGTGCGTCTGCCTCCTCGGCGGCGTGCTGTTCTTCTTCTACAACGAAAAGAAGATCTATGCGAAGATCCTCAACAAATAATCCGTTCAAAACAAAAACCGGGCTGCCGCATTTTTCTGCGACAGCCCTTTTTCCGTCATGCGCTATCTCCGACGCGCTCGTAGGCGATCCCGCCCCCGTCTCCGAGAACGGCGCGGACCCGGTCGCCGGAGGACACCTCGCCGCCGAGCATCGCCTCGGAGAAGCTGTCCTCGATCCGCCGCGTGATCGCCCTTCGGAGGGGACGCGCGCCGTAGATGGGATCAAAGCCCTCCCGCGCGAGGCTCTCGATCACGTCGTCGCCGAACTCCACCGAGATCCCGAGCCCTTCGATCCGCGCGCGGACCTCGTCGAGCATCAGGGAGGCGATCTTCGCGATATCCCGGTCGGTCAGCTTGTTGAAGACGATCACCTCGTCGACGCGGTTGAGGAATTCCGGGCGGAATGTGCGTTTCAGGGCCTCCGTCACGCCCGCGCGCATCTTCGCGTTCTCCTCCTCCGCATTTTTGCTGTCGACAAAGCCGAGTCGTTTCGGCTCCGTGATCCCCTGCGCGCCGACGTTCGAGGTCATGATGACGACGGTATTACGGAAATCCACGTGCCGTCCGCGCGAATCGGTCAGGCAGCCGTCCTCGAGGATCTGCAATAGAATATTGAAGACATCCGGATGCGCCTTTTCGATCTCGTCAAAGAGGACGACGGAATACGGCTGGCGGCGCACGCGTTCCGTGAGCTGACCGCCGTCGTCATACCCGACGTATCCGGGCGGCGAGCCGATCATCTTCGAGACGCTGTGCTTCTCCATGTATTCCGACATATCGACCCGGATCATCGCGGAGGCGTCGCCGAACATCACGTCCGCGAGAGCCTTCGAGAGTTCGGTCTTCCCCACCCCGGTCGGACCGAGGAAGAGGAAGGAGCCCGTCGGGCGGCGCGGATCCTTCAGTCCCATGCGTCCCCGGCGGATGGCCCGGGCTACGGCGTCGACCGCGTTGTCCTGCCCGATGATCCGGGCCTTGAGGATCCGGTCGAGATGCAGAAGCCGCTCGGATTCCTCCTCCGCCAGCCGCTTCACCGGGATGTGCGTCCATTCGGTCACGATTTCGGCGATATCGTCCGCATCCACCGCCCCGACCTCGGTCTGACGCGGAGCGGCTTTGTGCGCTTCGAGCTCGTCGGAGAGGCGTTTTTCCTCGTCCCGCAGATGCGCCGCGCCCTCGTAATCCTCGCCGAGGATCGCCTCCTCCTTCTCCGCCGTCACGTGCCGGAGCTTCTCCTCAAGTTCCTTCACGTCCGGCGGCGGGGTGAAGCCGGCGATCCGCTTCTTGCTCGCCGCCTCGTCCACGAGGTCGATGGCCTTGTCGGGGAGATAGCGGTCCCCGATGTAGCGCACGGACAGCGCGACCGCCGCCCGGACCGCCTCGTCGGTGATTTTCAGCTTGTGATGCGCCTCGTATTTGTCCCGCAGGCCGAAGAGGATCCGCTCCGCCTCCTCGGGCGTGGGCTCTCCGACCGTCACGGACTGGAAGCGGCGTTCGAGCGCGGCGTCCCGTTCGATGTGCCGCCGGTACTCGTCGATGGTCGTCGCGCCGATCACCTGGATCTCGCCCCGGGCCAGCGCGGGCTTGAGGATGTTCGCGGCGTCCACAGCCCCCTCCGCGCCTCCCGCGCCGATGATCGTATGGATCTCGTCGATGAAGAGGATCACGGAGGGATTCTTCTTCACCTCGGCGAGGACGTTCTTCATGCGCTCCTCAAATTCCCCGCGGTATTTCGCTCCGGCGATCATGGCGGAGAGATCGAGCGTCACGATGCGGCGTCCGGCGAGGGTCTCCGGAACCGTGTCCTCGGCGATGCGCTGAGCCAGCCCCTCGACGACCGCGGTCTTGCCGACGCCCGGCTCGCCGATCAGGCAGGGATTGTTCTTCGTGCGCCGGGAGAGGATCTGCACGAGCCGCGCCGTCTCCTCCTCGCGCCCGATGATCGGGTCGAGCTTCCCTTCCCGCGCGCGTTCGCACAGATCGACGCCGTACTGCGAAAGGGTCTCGCCGAGGCCGTTGGGATTCTTCGCGCCGCCCTTCGCCCTCTCCGCGCCTGCGCCGAGGGTCGAGAGGATCCCGCGCTTGACGTCGGACGGCGAGGAGCCCGCTTCCCGCACCAGACGCGCGGCGTAGCACTCCTCCTCGTCCATCGCGGCGAGCAGAAGGTGTTCGGTCCCGATATAGCCGTGGCCCATCCCGACGGCGATGGACGCGGACGCCTCGATGATCCGCTTCACGCGCGGGGTGATGTCGCCGGGGGAGAGTTCGGTGGGCTCGCCGAAGCCGACAGTCTCCCCGATCCGGCGGCGGACCTTGTCGTAGGTGACGCTCTGTTCCTCGAGGACGCGCGCGGCGATCCCGTCCCGCTCCGCCAGAAGACCCAGCAGAAGGTGTTCGCTCCCGACGGACGCGTGCCCCATCTCCGAGGCGAAATACAGGGCGCGGTTGAGCGCGTTCTGCGCTTTTTTAGTAAAGCCGATGGTCATGGATGACTCCTTGTGTTTAGTATAAGGAATAGAATAAGGAAAGAAGAAAAAAGCCGGAAGTCTTGTTCTCCCGGCTTCGGCGGGTCACCTTCAGTATAGCAGGATTCCCGCCGGGTTATTCAGTTTTTGCCGATCAGAGGTGCATCGGCGCCGTCTCGAGGATCGCACGGGCCTTCGCGGCTCTGCGTTCGCCGAGGGATTCCTTCGGGTCGAGGTGTTCCGCCGCCGCGAGGGTGTGCGGCAGGCAGGTGAACATCGCCTCGTCCACGAGATGCGTCGGCAGATCGACGAGCTTCATCCCCGCCGCCATACGCATCGCGGAATACATGGAGACGAGCTCCGACGCGCCGAGGTTCCTTGTGTACATGAGCATGCCGTAGTTCCGGCGGACCTGCTCGGCGAGGTTCCCTTTGCGCTCGTCGCCGATGCCGTCCCGGAGCTCGCGTTCCTTTGAAACGAGGCGGTCAGCCGCTTCCGTGACGGCGCGGACAGTCTCCTCCTCGGTCTGGCCCATGGTCTCGCGGTTCGAGATCAGGTAAACGCCCGTGGAATACGCGCCGACATCCATCGAACGGAGCGAAATTCCCTCGCGGGACATACGGAAGGCGACTCTGGCGATCCAGCCCGTGTCCGCCGCTGCCGGGAGATGCGCGGTGACGGAGGCCTTCATGCCGGTACCCATTTCGGACGGATCGTGCGTGACATAGCCGAATTTCTCGGTGAACGCGATCGGCAGCTCGGCGTCGAGCTTCGCTTCGGCTTCAAAGGCCTTCGTAAGCGCGGCGGAGAGATCGTTTCCCGCGACCACCGCCGTGATCGTCACGTGATCCTCGCCGCCCACCGCGACGGTGAGCGACTGGTCCGCGTTCTGCAAAAGAAGCGCCGGACCCTTCTTCTCGGCGAGAGAGCGGGAGATGACGTGCTGTTCCGCGGTCGCCCTGCGCTCTTCCTCGCTCATTGCCGCGAGATCGGTCGCCGTCCAGTCCTCTTCGTCCGCGTAGACGGCTTTGACGGCCTCGACCATCGCGGCGGCCTGCTCGTCGGTCATTTTATCGGAAAAGGGATAATCCTCAAGATTTCTGTGAAGCGCGACGCGGGAATTCAGAACGACGTCGCTGTCCTTGCCTTCGGTCATATACCACATGATTTGCGTCTCCTTATCTTTCAAAATTCTGGTGTCGCGTTCATTCCGCCTGTCCGTCTGCCGGTTTCGCGTCCGCTTTCAGGGCGGCGGCGTTTTCCTCGCGGAGGGCCTTCAGTTCGTCGCGGATCTCGGCGGCGCGCTCGTAATTCTCGTTCTTCACGGCTTCCGCGCGTTCCGCTTCGAGCGCTTCGATCCTGTGCTTGCGCTCGATCCGGTCGCGGTACTTCATAGGGACGCGGCCCGTGTGTTCGGTGCCTCCGTGCGCGCGGCTGACGGTCGGGGCAAGCTCTGCCTCGAAGGTCTCGTAGCACTTCGGGCATCCCGCGCCGCGCTGGGCAAATTCGCGCAGGGTCGTGCCGCATCCGGGGCAGGTCTTCTCGTCGCGCTTGCCGCGGTCGCCGGACGCGAGGGCACGGTCGCCGCCGAAGAAGCCGTTCAGAAGGTTCCCGAAGGAGCGGAACGGATTGCCGAAGAAGGAATCCTCGAAGACGGAATCGAAGTCCTCGAAGAACTTATCCGCGCCGAGCTCCGGCAGCTCGCCCTTCTCCTGCATGGAAGAGGCGCAGTCGTCGCAGAGACGGTAGGTGCGCTCATGGCCGTTGACATTTTCGTGGTAATAATAGGTCGCTTCGTTTTTCTTGCATTTTTCGCAGAGCATATCAAAATCCTCCGAATTCTTGATTTCCCGTTTTAATTCTGCATCATGTAAAACATGAGCGCGTGCCGCAGGATGTCCGCCCGCAGCGCGTCCCGCTTCTCCGGCGGGCATTCGTCGAGCGCGGCGGCGGTGAGCGTCTGCATGGTGAGCTTGGCCTCCCGCTCGGTCATCACGCCGTGTTCCCACAGATTCCGCAGGTACGCGGCGGCTTCGGCCTCGGTCACGGTTTTGCCGACGGCCTGGAAGAAGTGCATGAGGTACTCGCTCTTCGACATCTGGACGCGGACGATGCGGATGTATCCGCCGCCGCCACGCCGCGAATCGATGACGTACCCTCTTTCGGGGGTAAAGCGCGAGGTGATGACATAACTGATCTGGGACGGAACGCAGCCGATTTTCTGGGCGAGGTCGTTTCGCCTCACCTCCGCGCTTCCGCCGCCCTCTTCAAGCATCTTTTCAATCAAAGACGCGATGTGATCGGACAGGACCATGAGCATCGGCTCCTTTCCCGGTTGGTATCCGAATCGTTCCGATGAAGTTTGACTTTGACTTTCTTTGTCCTTCATCGTGTCTCTATTATACCCCAAAGGTCAGAAAAGGTCAAAGTCAAAGAAAGTCAAAATTCGTTATGGAAACGCTGTAATTTCAAAATAACCACCTGTTTTCTCTCTTAATCGCACGAAATCACGTTTTTTCATATATTTTTCTCAAGTTTCATGCACAGCACAAAGCCGGAGAAGGCGCCACAAGTCCCTCTCCGGCTGATGTGCTTATATAATAGGAAAAAACGCTTCACATCTCCAGCGCGTTGAACGCGTCGGCGAGGGCATGCCAGGTCTCCCGCTCCGCGCGTCCGTTTGCCGGGAGGCCGACTGTCCGCTGGAACGCCTTCACCGCCGCCTCGGTCGCCTCCCCGTATCTCCCGTCGATCGGCACGGGCGCATATCCGTATTCCCCCGCGAGCGCGCGCAGGACATATTGAAGCAGAAACACCGCGTCATCCTCCTCGCCCGGGGAGAGACACCAGTCGCAGTCCCGCGGCAGGATGTTCAGCGTCACCGGCGCGCAGGCCTCCCGCTCCTGTCTGCAGCAGTCCGCGAGGCAGTCCCACGTCTCCCGGTCGCAGATCCCCGTCACGGGCATGCATTCGTGCTCCTGAAACGCCCGGACCGCCTCCTCCGTCCGGCTGTCGAAGCACCCCGTCACCGGGACGCAGAGACACGCCATGCCCCACCGCCTCCCGATCTCCCGGAGCATCCTCTGCAGGGCAGCGATCCTGCCGCCCCGGTCCCGCACGTTCACACTCATGCGTCCGCCTCCTCTCCTGCGAGCACGCCGCCGAACTGGCCCTCGCTCCCGTAGTCTCCCTCGACAAGGGTCCGGTAGGTATTCGCGATCGATTCCCATGTGTACGACGCGACCACGCCCGTCGGATCGAGCCCGTAGATCCGCTGATACGCCCGCACCGCATCCGCCGTCTTCGGGCCGAAGATCCCGTCCGCGGCAAGAGAGGGGATAGCGGCGTAGACCTCGGCGATCCGGTTCAGATAAGTCTGGATCGTGCGCACGTCCTCCCCGCGGGATCCCTGCCTCAGCGCGGTTCCCGGATACGGCACAGTCTGCGAGACGAAATAATCGTCCGGCAGCGACGCGCGGAAATTCCGGAACGCCGCGTAGATCGCCTCCCACGTCGACATGTCGACCTCCCCCGTCACGGGCAGGCCCGCGATGTACTGGAAATCCTCGACCGCGCCGCGCGTCACGGGTCCGAAGATCCCGTCGATCTCCACGGGCCGGACCGATTCGCTGAACCCGGAGATGAAGCGCAGAAGATACTGCACCTCCCGCACCTCGTTTCCCGTCAGTCCCTCGTACAGGCGGTCGTTGAACAAGAGGATCACGTCCTCCACGGGCACGCCCTCCGAGTTGAGATCGGACAGCTTCTTCACCGCCGCGTAGATCCGCGCGATGGCGTACCACGTCGCCCGTCCCACCACGCCGTCCGGGGTCAGGCCGAACTGCCGCTGAAATTCCTCGACCGCGTCGGCCGTCTCCGCCGAGAAGAAGCCGTTCACGTCCGCGATCTTCGGGATGTTCGGAAAGTTCTTCGAGATGCGGTTGAGCCGGATCTGCACGAGATACACGCCGTCGCCGAACATTTCCGCGGAGAGCGGCGAGCCCGGATAGGATTCCGTCACCCCCTCGACCGGCGCGTCCGCGACCAGCTCGATGTTGTCGCCGAAATAGGTCTGCAGGATCTCAAACGCCGAAAGCCCGCGCTCCGCCAGCGCGACCGATCCCCATTGGGACAGCCCGCCGCACTGCACCTCCACGCCGTCGCAGTAGAGCGCGAAGAGCGGTTCGACCGAGCCCTGCCGCCGGATATAGGTGTCGAAGACCTCGTCGACGAGGCGGGAGATATTCTCGAAGATGTCCCGGCCGTAGACGAAGGACTGGTCGATCGTGGTGGAGTTCGTAATGTCGAAATCGTAGCCGCGGCTCGGATAGTACTCGGTGTAGATGCGGTTAAGCGCATAGCTGATCTCGGCGTAGATATTGGCGAGGAGCGCGCTCTCGGGCCACGTCGGGTAGATCTCGCTCGACGCGACGTTCTTGATGTAATCGGCAAAGGGGACGGTGACGTTGCGCGCGGGCTCGTCGGGCCGTCCGAGATGGACCGTGACCGTCTCCGGAATCACGGGCTTGAGGATCCCCTGATTCATGCGCGGCCTCCTTCCCCGCCGTTCTGCGGTCCGGGATTCTGTGTCGGACGGTTCGAGAGGTCGCCGCCCGTGATCTCCCCGTTCCGGTTGCCGACGTCCTCCCGCCAGACGCCGCCCGGCTCGAGCGATCCCGTCCCCGGCGTTTCGTACAGCATGATCTGCCCGCCCTCACCCATGGAATCCTCCTCCGAGAGCGGGACGAGATCGACCGGGAGCACGGCGAGCACCCCGGAGAAAACGGGGACCGACACCGCCTCGACCGGATAATACCCCGCGCGCCGGACCGTGACGCCGTAATACCCCGCGGGAGCTTCCGATCCGGGATTCAAGCTCGCTCCGGCGTCCGGCACCCGGAGAGACACCGTCTCCGTCAGGCCGCCCTCGTCGGTCCGGAGCGTATAGAGCACGTCGTTTTCCGCGCCGTAGTCCGTCACCGTCACGAACGCGCCCTCCACGGGGATCGCGCCGTTCGCCTCGGTCACGAAGATCCGCGCGTAGCCTCTTTCATTCGGCAAAAAAATCACCTCTCTTTCGGTTCTCCATCCCATTGTATGCGGTATTCGCTTTTTGGTACCGGAGAGGCAAAATATTCAACAATATGCAGAGTTATGCATTAATTCAAGTATATCTTGAATTAATGCATGCCTTATATATTGGTTATTATTTCCAGCTAAATTACCATATCTTTCCATTTTTTGATGAATTTAAATTTCCAGTTATCCCCTCATGTTCACATGAATTGCATTATTTTGTGAATTTCCGCAAGTATCGCTTGAATTTACGAATTTTCTGTAAATTCAAGAAACGCTTTATTGCTTTTTGCGCCGGAATGTGGTACGCTGGACTCAGAACCCGCGGGCACAACCGATATGCATTCCCCATGCATTCAGATCATCGTGAATCAGATAAAAAACACACAGGAGGCGCGTTATGACGGACAGAACGATCATCGGACAGAAAATAGCGGAACTCAGAAAAGAAAAAGGCCTGACGCAGGCGGAGCTGGCGGATCAGCTCGGCGTCACGCATCAGGCGGTCTCCCAATGGGAGAGAAGCGAAACCCTCCCGGATATCCTCACCCTGCCGAAAATCGCGGAGATCTTCGGCGAAAGCCTCAATTCCCTCCTCGGCATGGAGACAGAAGGGCCCTCCTTTCCGGAGGACAAAGCCGAGGATCCTGATCGTGACAAGGCTCCGGCGGCGGGTGAAGAAGTTCCCGGCGAGGAAGGCAAGCCGCAGGAAACAACCATAATGGAAGATGAGGGCGTCCATGACACGGCGGACGAACCGGAGCCGACGGTCGAGGACGCGGGGGATTCCTACCGCATCCAGCTCCCGCCGATCACGATCCCGGGCATCCCGGCGATCGAGCTTCCGCTCATCAACATCCCGAAGGCCGGCGGTGCGGGGAATCCGAACAGCGATATCGCAGACCGCCTCCGCGAAAGCCAGGAAAAAGCACAGCGTCAGGCGGAGGCGATCCGGGAGGAAGCACGGCGCAGCGCGGAAGCGGCAAAGAAGCAGGCGGAGGCGATCCGTGCGGAAGCCATGCACAGCGCGGAAGAAGCGAGAAAGCAAGCGGAGGCCGTGCGGGAGGATATGCTCCTCACCCAGGCCATGGTGATCGCGGCGGATGCCGGCAAGGTTTCGACCTCGCTGATCCAGCGCAAGCTCTCGATCGGGTACGGTCAGGCGGCGCGCATCATCGACCGGATGGAGGAACTCGGGTATATCGCCCCGCAGAACGGCCTCGGTCCGCGCGAGGTGCTTCTGAAGCCGGAGGATCTCGCCGCCGCTCCTGACGGAGATCTCGGGGACTTCTATAAGGAAATGTCGTTCCGCGCGGAGGCGCACAAGGCGGAATTCGAGCGGATCGCGGAGAAATACGAGAAAGAGCATGCCGCCGAGATCGAAGCGTCTGCGAAGAAATTCGAAGAAGAACACGCCGCAGAGATCGAAGAGTGGACGAAGCAGTATGAAAAAGAGCATGCCGATGAGATCGAGGAATCTGCACGGAAATTTGAAGAAGAACACGCTGCCGAGATCGAAGAGTGGACGAAGCAATTTGAAAAAGAGCATGCCGCAGATACCGCGCCTCTGTCGAACGATGAGAGAATACAGCTCGGCGGGCTCGACGGCTATTCCCTGCCCGTGTCGGAGGAATCTTTCGACTTCGGCGGTGCGGAAGGCAGTTATGAGATCGTCTTCGTCCGCGACGGCAAGATCATCGCGAACTTTATCGGAGACCCGAACGCCCGCGTCAACCTCATCGTGAACGGCGTCGGCGGGTCGCTGAAATCGGAGCTCAACGTCACGGTCAACGGAGACGTGTGCGGTCCGGCGACGAGCGGCCTCGGCATGACGGTGAACGGCGATGTGAACGGAGACGCGCATGCCGGGCTGGAGCTGACCTGCTGGGACGTGGCGGGCAACGCGGAGGCGGGTCTCGGGCTGAACTGCGGCGACATCACCGGATCCGCGACCGCCGGGATGGGCATCCAATGCGCGTCGGCCGGCGGGGACGGCACCCGGATCGCGGACGGCGACACGGAATTGGAGTTCTCCGCCGACGGGAAAACCGTGACGATCCACGGCGACTATGAAGGCGACCTCACGGGGGCGCTCTCCGTGACGGTCGAGGGAGATGTCAACGGCGAGGTGACGCTCCCGAACGGCGGAACGCTCACCGTCGGCGGGGATGTGAACGGAGACATGAAAACCTCCGGCGGCGCAGTGGTCGGCGGGGATGTGTACGGCGACGCTTCGTCCGGCGGCAACCTGACCGTGGGCGGCGACGTCAGCGGGAATGCCTCCTCCGGCGGGGCGATGTCGGTGAACGGCGATGTGTCGGGCGACGCGGCGGCGAAGAACGGCGATCTCACGGTCGGCGGCGACGTCGGCGGAGATGCCTCCTGCTCCGGGAATCTCGAGGTGAGCGGCGACATCGCGGGCGACGTGACGGCGACAAACGCGAGCTGGGGCGGCGGTTCTGCGGACTTCCGGCTCGAGGGAAAGAACGTCATCGTCGAAGGCAATTATGACGGCGATCTCTCGGCGGCGGACAACGTGACTGTCGAAGGCGACGTGAACGGGGGCGTCGAGGCCGGCGGAAGCGTGACCGTCGGGAATTCCGTCATCGGCAATGTCGACGCGGGCAGCAGCGTCAGCATCGAAGGCCAGGTGACGGGCGACGTCGACGCGGGCGGACGCGTGAACATCGGCGGGAACCTTTACGGGAACATCGACACGGGCGGAAACGTCCAGATCGACGGGGACGCAAACGGGACGATCGAGGCCAGCCGCGTGTCCGTCAAGGGCGATTACCGTCAACAGGAAGAATGATTTTGAAGCAACAAGCGGAAATCCGGCTCTCACGGGTCGGATTTCTCATTTGTTCTTGCATTTTTCCGCGATATGAAGTATAATGAAGAGAACCCATCTCAGGCTATCATCCCCGGAGGCAATTATGAAAACCGTCGCGCTGACTTCCTCGACCATCGATAAAGGCTACAAGCTCTATTCCCGCTATGTGCAGTACGTATTGAAGGGGGCACAGTTCCACGGGATCCCCGTGCTCCCCGTGATCCTTCCCTTCACCGACGATCCCGCCGTCATCCGCGGCTACGCCCATGCGTTCGACGGCTATCTCTTCACAGGCGGGGACGACGTTTCCCCCGCGCGGTACGGCGAAGAGCGGCACCCCCTCTGCGGGGACGAGGAACCCGAGCGGGACGCGTTTGAATTCGCGCTCCTCTCCGAGCTCATGGCGGCAGACCGTCCGGTCTTCGGGATCTGCCGCGGCATTCAGGTCATGAACGTCGCGGCGGGCGGCACCCTCTGGCAGGATATCGCCGCGCAGAAGATCGGCAGCCGCACGCCGCATTTCGACACGCTCGAGGACGGCGGGCACCGCCACCGGGTCTATGTCTCGGGCGCGCTCTCCGATCTGCTGGGAGAGTGCGGCATCGTCACGAACAGCTACCACCATCAGGCCGTGAAGGATCCCGGGGACGGCCTCCGGATCGCCGCGCGGAGCCACGACGGGGTGATCGAGGCGATCGAATCGACTGAGCTCACGTATTTCAAGGCCGTGCAGTGGCATCCCGAGATCTCCCCCGACGAGGTCTCCATGAAGCTGATCGGCGATTTTCTCCGGCATATTTAAATTCACGATACAGAAACGGATTACACATGGAAAACATCAAAGAAGTCATTCTCTGCAAATACGGCGAGCTCATCCTCAAGGGGACGAACCGCTCGACCTTCGAGGCCCAGCTTCTCCGCGAAGTCCGCCGCCGCGCCCGCATGATCGGGCAGTACGAGGTCTACGCCAACCAGTCGACCGTCTACGTAGAGCCCGCGGACGACGCCTCCTCCGAGGAAGACGCGATCGACGCGCTTTACCGCCAGCTCTCGAAGGTCTTCGGATTCGTCGCGCTCTGCCGGGCCGCCGTCTGCGAGAAATCGATGGACGCGATCCTCGAGACCGCGCGGACCTATCTCCCCGCAAAGCTCGCCTCGGCGAAGACGTTCAAGTGCGAATCGCGGCGCAGCGACAAGAAATTCCCCTTCGCCTCCCCCGAGATCTCCGGCGAGGTCGGCGGCGCGATCCTCGACGTCTGCCCGCACCTCACGGTGGACGTGCAGGACCCGGATGTCGTCGTGAAGATCGAGGTCCGCGAGCGGTTCGCCTATGTGCACGCGGGTCAGGACAAGGGCGCGGGCGGCATGCCCCTCGGCTCGGCGGGCAAGGGGATGCTCCTCCTCTCCGGCGGGATCGATTCCCCGGTCGCGGGCTGGCGCATGATGAAGCGCGGGATGACGGTGGAGTGCGTGCACTTCGAATCCTTCCCGTACACGAGCGAGGCGGCGCGGGAGAAGGTCTTCGAGCTCGCAAGAGAGCTGACCGAATACTGCGGGAAGATCAAGGTCCACGTGATCTCGCTCACCCACATTCAGGAAGAGATGCGCGACCACTGCGAGGAGGATTATTTCACCCTACTGCTCCGGCGGTTCATGATGCGGCTCGCCTCCCGGTCCGCCGAGGAGAACGGATGCCCGGTCCTCGTGACGGGCGAATCCCTCGGGCAGGTCGCCTCCCAGACGCTCAAATCGATGGTCGTGACCGAGGACGCGGCGGATCGTCCCGTCTTCCGTCCCCTCGTCGGCATGGACAAGGAGGAGATCATCGTCACGGCCCGCGAGATCGGGACCTTCGACACCTCCATCCTCCCCTACGACGACTGCTGCACCGTCTTCACCCCGCGGCATCCCCGGACCCAGCCGGAGCTCGGCAAGGTGGTCCGCGAGGAGGGCCGGATCGACGTCGACGCGCTCCTGGAAGAGGCGTGGGCGACGAGACACTGCGTCGTGATCGAACAGGAACTCTAAAAAAACTCCCTCTTGCAGGAAAGGAGCTTTCACAATGAGAGAATATCCGAGAAGCGAAGAGCGCACGGGCGTTCAGGAAAGCGGCGAATTCGAGCCGATCTTCGACGTCCAGTCCGATTTTGTCATGGTCTACGGATTCCATGACCTGAAAAAACGCGTCCAGCGGTGGAAGCGCGCGGGATATGTCGTGCACCTCATGACCGGCGTGTCGTGGGGCAACTATCAGGATTACCTCTTCGGGAAATTCGACGGGATCAATCACCGCGACGAGGGACAGCGGAACCGCGACGGCTCCGAACGCGCCCACGGAAAGGATGTCCCCTACATGGTCCCCGCCAATTCCTTCACGCACTATCTCGCCGAGGGACTGAGAACAGCGGTCGACTGCGGCGTGGAGGCGATCCACCTCGAGGAGCCGGAATTCTGGGTCGAGACCGGATATTCCGAGGCGTTTAAGCGCGAGTGGAAGATCTTCTATAAGGAAGACTGGGTCGACCCGCAGTCCTCCTGCGACGCGCAGTACCGCGCCTCCAAGCTCAAGCAGTATCTCTACACCCGCACGCTCGACCGTCTCTGCTCCGAGGTGAAGGAGTACGCGATGGTGAAGTACGGGCGGCTGATCCGCTTCTACGTTCCAACGCATTCCCTCATTAACTACTCGCAGTGGAAGATCGTCTCGCCCGAATCCGCGCTGATCGACCTGCCCACGGTCGACGGCTACATCGCGCAGATCTGGACCGGGACCTCCCGCGAGCCGAACTTCTTCCGCGGCGTCCGTCGGGAGCGCACGTTCGAGACGGCTTTCCTCGAATACGGCGTCATGCAGGAGCTGGTGCGCGGGACCGGACGCCGGATGTGGTATCTCGCGGACCCGATTGAGGACAATCCGCGCCACACATGGGAGGACTACCGCGCGAACTACTACCGCACCGTCGTCGCCTCGCTCTTCCACCCGGAAATCTCGGACTACGAGGTCTCCCCGTGGCCCCGCCGGGTCATGAAGGGCCGCCATCAGCCGACCGAGGAAGCGATGAAGGCGATGCACGCCGAATTCCGCGCGTTCATCGACGGCGGCGGGCGGCGCGAGGACTTCCGTCCGACGAACGACACCTCGACCGTCATCCCGCCGGAGTACAAGACGAATCTGCTCGCCGTCATGCACGCCCTGCGCGACATGAAGGACCAGACCGACGTGCACTGGGAGGGGGACAACACCGAGGTCGCCGTCGCGATCGCGGATTCCGCCATGTTCCAGCGCATCTATCCCGGCGATGAGAATTACCGGGATCTCGATTCCGGCTCCGTGAACGGCGCACTCGAATTCTCCCCGTTCTACGGCCTCACCCTGCCCCTCGTCAAGGCCGGGATCGCGGCGCGTCCGATCCAGCTCGACAACGTGCGCCGCTTCCCCGCGTATCTCGATCCGTACAAGACCCTCGTCCTCTCCTATGAATACATGAAGCCCGCCGCGCCGGACATCCACGAAGGCCTCGCCGGATGGGTGAAGAACGGCGGCACGCTCGTGTACGTCGGCAACGGCGCGGATCCGTTCCACAGGGTCCGCGAATGGTGGAACAGCGGCGAGAATCACTTTGCCGATCCGGCGGAGCACCTCATGCAGTCGCTCGGCCTCGGCAAAAATCCCGAAGCGGGCGAGTATGCGGTCGGCGCTGGCCGGGTCATCCTCCGCCGCGAATCCCCCGCGCGTCTGGCGGAGAACGCCGACGCCTCCGACGCCTACCGCGACGCGATGCTCGCCCTGCTCGGAAAGACGGCGACGTCCTCGCTCATCCTGTACCGCGGCGCATACGCCGTGACGGCCCGCATGGACGAAGGCGAGGAGGGTTCTGATACGCTGTGCGGCACCTACATCAACCTCTTCGACGACGCGCTCGCCGTAGTGGAGGATCCCGAGCTCGAGCCCGGTTCCGTCGGTCTCTGGTATGACGCCGCGAAGATCGACAAGTCCGACGCCGCCTTCCTCATCGCCCTCTCCGGGCGCGCGGAGAAGATCGCCGTGAGTCAGAGAAGCCTGAAATTCACCTCGCGCAGCCCGTCCGAGATGACGGTCGCGGCGCGGATCTGGACGAAGCGGCCTCCGAAATCGGTGAAGGTCACGCAGCGCGGCGAGACGAAGGAGCTGCCCTTCGAATACGAGCCGGACACCGAGACCTCGTACTTCACCTACCCGAGCGACGGGGAGCCCGTGAAGGTGAATATTTCGTTCTGACCATAAAAACAAGGGACTGCCGGATTCTCTTCCGACAGTCCTTTTGTTGCGCGCTTCAATCGATTTCCGGCGGGAGCCCGAGATCCCAGAGCAGCCGCCCGAGGACGTATTTGTCCCGGATATCCTTTGCCATCCGGAAGGCCTCGCGCGCGTCCTCCTCCGACACACCGATCTCGGAGAACGACGTCGGATGCCCGATTTGCCGCATGAAGGCTTCGAGATCCCCGGATTTCGGGAGGGCAGAGATGATCGCGCGGATCTCCTCCCAGTTCGCGAGGATCCTCTCAAGCCGCGCGGCGTGCTTTCCGGGGTCGTACTTTCCCTCCCGCTGCTCTCCCGCGATCATCGCCTCGGCTCCCGCTCCGAGCTTTTCGCGCAGATGAGCGTTCCATGCGTCCGGATCAAACGCGCGGACGGCGGCGAGGGCCCTTTCGCGGTCCGGCTTGTACTTCGCGAGCTTTTCATAGGCGCGGACGGTCATGAGCGCCGCGATGCCGCATTGGATGCCGTGCAGGTCGGACGGCGTCTCGAACGCGAGCGCGCGCATGTCGAGGATGTGCGAGATGTAATGCTCCATCCCGGACGCCGGGCGCGAGATCCCCGCGTAATTCATCGCGAGTCCCGAGATCACCAGCCCCTCCATCACGGAAGAGACGGCCTCCCGGTCCCCTGCAAGCGCATCGGGTGCGGCCTTCACGCAGGTGTCGAGCGCCTCCCCGACGATCCCGGCGACGGTCTCGCAGAAGGGATCCCCGACGAGGAGCGCGGCGATCCGCCATTCGGCGATGCTGACGTATTTCGCAAGCATATCGCCCACCCCGGAGCGGATCATGTGCGCGGGCGAGGCGGCGAGGACGGCGGGATCGGCGATCACCGCGTCGGGGCACTTCGAGGGCAGGGAGATCTTCAGCCCGCCGCGCTCCATCGACGAGGTCCCGGACGCGAATCCGTCCATCGAGGGCGCGGTCGCGACGATGAAATCGGGCACGCCCTTCATGCGCGAGAGGATCTTCCCCGTGTCGTTGAGCACGCCGCTCCCGACCGCGATCACGCAGTCTGCGCCCGGCGGGCAGAACATGACGGCCTCCCCGACGATCCGCTCGTCCGGCGCGGGCTTTTCCCGCTCGACAATGTGGAGGGTATGGGCGATCCCGGCGTGACAGAGGATGCGCTCGACCGCCCCTCCGGCAGCCTTATATGTCTGTCGGTCGCAGAGGACGAAGGGATTCTTCGCGCCGTATTTTTCGAGGAGCGCGGGGATCCCCTCCATCGCGCCTTCCCCGATCCGGCAGTCGGAGAGCCCGCCATAGTGCCGCTTTCCGCACGACGGGCAGACGAAGCCGTCGTTTTTCATCAGACTTCTGAGATCATATTTCATGCGTTCCACCCCTCCCGGAGTTTCCGGATGTTCCCGGCGAGATCGTCCCCCGAGAAGACCGAGGACGAGCCGCAGACGAAGAGATCCGCGCCCGCCGCCCGCATCCTCCGGGCGTTCTCGAAGCTGACGTTCCCGTCGACCTCGATGCGGATGTCGGGCCGTCCGCGCTCGTCGAGGTACCGGCGGCAGTCCGCGATCTTGCCGATCGTCGCCGGGATGAGCCGCTGTCCCGCAAATCCCGGGTTGACCGTCATCAAAAGGACCGCGTCGATGTCGTCGAGGATATAGTCGAGCGCGCAGAGCGGTGTCGCAGGATTGAGCGCGGCCATCGGACGTCCTCCCGCCTGACGGATCGCGGCGAGCGCGCGTTCGAGGTGATCCGTCGCCTCGGCGTGAACGGAGACAAACTCCCCCGGCTGCACGTCGAACCACGCGATCTTCCACTCCGGCTCGGTGATCATGAGGTGGATATCGAGCGGGATCGGCGAAAGGCGGCGGAGCTGACGGCAGAAATCGGTGCCGAGGGTATAGTTCTTGACGAAAACGCCGTCCATGACGTCGACGTGCAGGTATTCGACGCCCAGATCGGCGAAGAGCGCGAGGGTTTCCGTGAAGCGCGCGTAATCAACGCACATCATCGAGGGAGAGAGCAGCGGTGAGAGCATGGGACACCCCGGATTCGTGATTTTGATGCTGTCTTTATTATAGCAGAGCGTCCGGCGGAAGACAAGGGATCGCCCGAAATTCGCGCAAAAAAACAGGGAGGAACCCCTGTTTCTCTGTGCCGTTATTTGGTCAGCTCGTTCGAGCAGGGCTTTCCTTCCCGGAGCCGGACGAGATTCTCCACAGTCGTTGCGGCGATGTTGTCGAGCGCCTCCTCCGTGAGGAACGCCTGATGCGACGTCACGAGCACGTTCGGCATCGTGATAAGCCGCGCGAGCGTGTCGTCCTCCACGATGTGTCCGGAGAAATCGCGGAAGAAGACGTCGCCCTCCTCCTCGTACACGTCGAGGCAGGCCGCGCCGATGTGCCGCTCCTTGATCCCCTCGAGCAGGGCCTCCGAATCGATCAGCGCGCCGCGGGAGGTGTTGACGAGGACCACGCCCTTCTTCATCGTTTTCACGGATTCGCGGTTGACGAGGTGATAGGTATCCTCGGTCAGCGGGCAGTGGAAGGAGATGACGTCGCTCTCGCGGAACAGCTCGTCGAGAGTCACGTATTCGATCCCCGCGTCCTTCGCCGGGAACTTGTCGTAGGCGATGACCCGCATCCCGAAGCCGCGGCAGATATCGATGAACACCCGTCCGATCCGGCCCGTTCCGACGACGCCGACGGTCTTTCCGTGCAGATCGAAGCCCGTGAGACCGGAGAGGCTGAAATTGAAATCCTTCGTGCGGATATAAGCCTTGTGAGTGCGCCGGATCGAAGTCAGGAGCAGGGCCATCGCGTGTTCCGCCACGGCATAAGGCGAATAGGCCGGGACCCGGACGACGCGCACGTTCCCCGCCGCATAGTCGAGATCGACGTTGTTGTAGCCCGCGCAGCGCAGAGCAACGTATTTCACGCCGGAGGAGGCGAGGCGATCGATCACGGCGGCGTTCACCGTGTCGTTGACAAAGACGCAGACGCCGTCCGCACCCTGCGCGAGCGCGACCGTGTCCTCGTTCAGCTTGGTCTCATAGAATTTGAAGCCGATGCCGTTTTCCTTCCCGTATTTGGTGAAGGCGGGGGTGTCGTAGGGCTTGGCGTCGAAAAAAGCGATTTTCATGGCACACTCCTTTGGATGCATTTTCACAGCCTTAGTATATCGAAAAAGATGAACTGCGCGGGAAGAGGATGTAAACTTTCACGCCCTCCGGAGGATTTCCGCGAAAATTCAGTCCTGCACGAAGAACGAGACCGTCTCCCCGTAAATCTCCCGGAATCCGAGAGAGCGCGCGAGGGCGGCGGATTCCCCGGTCACGGCATACCCGTAGTACGCGCGGCGTCCGGCTGCCATCGCCGAGGAGGCATACCGGCTGACAAGCGCTCCCCCGAGCCCGCGTCCCCGCAGGTCGGGCCGCACATAGACGTTCACGATGTCATAGTATGCCCGTCCGGCCTCCGTCGCCCAGAGGTAACCGCCGTACGCCCTGTCCTCCGCGCACGCGAGCCAGAGGCGGTCATGGATCCCGAACTCCCCGATCTCATCGGGGAAAGACCCCCATACGCCCCGGTCGAGCGAGTAGAATTCCTCAAAATCCGCCTCCGCCGCCACCCGGACCGTCCAGCCCTCGGGGGGCGATGCGCGGCGGTAAGCGGTCTGGAAGCCGAAGAGGCCACAGCGGTCGAGCGAGCGTCCGACGGGATCCGGGCGAAAACGGTGACGGCCCGCATGCCCCGCAAATCCCTCCGGCACGCCGCCGCAGAAGCAGAGCCTCGTCCCCATCCGCACCGCCGGATCGGACGCCGCCTCCTCGAGCAGATCCATGGACCGACCGAAGATGCGCAGGGTCGTGCCCTCGGCAAAATCCGTAATGACGGCGCAGTCGTCGAGCCGTTCCGGGTCAGCGGCCCAGATGGATACGCCCCGGCACCTCACGGGATGGGCGAGGTCGAGCAGGACGTAGAGCCAGCGCCCGGGATCCCGCTCCATCGCCCGGCGCGCGTCGGCATGGGAAAGCTTCATTTTCTCCTCCTATGTCCGGGGATCGGTCCGCATGGGATCCATTTTCCTCTCCGGCCCTTGACAGCGCGGAAAAACTGTGCTATAATGAACGCGTGACAGGGGACGGCACCCATCGAACAAAACGGCGTCACACATCGCGGACACGGATACGAGGTCACACATTCCATGACAAAACCGATCCACGTCGTCGATGACTCAGGAAAACAGTATGAACCGACCCACCCCAAAAGGGCAAAGGGACTCGTAAAGAAAGGGAGGGCTCGATTCATCGGCGGAGATACCATCTGCCTCGTCACCCCTCCCGACCATGATTTTGAGGAGGTACATCCCATGGCAGAAAACAATCCCACCATGACCGTCGAATACGTTCTCAGCCAGATCGAAAAGCTCAGCGCCGAACCGGCGTATGTCCGTGAAGCCATTGAAAAGATCGACAACTCCGCGCCGGACAAGGCTCCCTCGATCGCCGCCGTCGTGGAGGCGAGAGAGACCACGAACCGCGCGGTCCTGGACTTCTACCGCCAGCTTTACAGCGATCTGAACCCGCAGGCGCACGCCATGACGGTTCTCGAAAAGGCCGTCAGCACGTCGGGCATCCCGATGGGCGAGGTCACCAACATGCTGAACAGACTCCTGGGTCTCGAAGGCAAATAACAAGCAATACAAGGGGCTGCTCCGGCGGCCCTTTTTTTGAGCTTTCAGAGCGCACGCCCGTTCAGTGTGAAGCCGGACGAGGTCACTTCAACGATCGGGAAATCCTCGTCGGAATAGGCGGGGGAGCGCTCGGGGCTCGGGATATTGACAAACCGGATGCCGTGCCACGAATCGACCCGCGCGGTGTGGTGATGCCCCTGAAAGACGGCTTCCACGCAGCCCGATCCGGCGAGCAGGTCGCAGATCTCACGGCTGTTTGTCACCCGGAACCAGTCGTCATGCTCGTCCCCGGTCTCCCATCGGAGGCAGTTGTGCGTAAAGACGAAGGTCCGCGCGGGCGTCGCGAGCAGCTCGCGGAGCCACGTCGTCTGCGCCGCGTCGATCATGCCGAAGCGCCAGTCGAAATTGTCCGCGCCGTAATGCGTGCCGTCCGGGTTGACGTTCGTGTCAAGGATCACGAATCGGATCTCGCCGACATAAAAATGATAATATGTCCGATCCGTCTGCCAGAACGCGAGAACTTCGTCCGACGTGAGCTGCTGAAATTCGTGATTGCCGAACACCGCGTGCACGGGAAAGCCGTACCCGCTCCAGAGGCGGATCATGTCGGTCAGCTGTCCCGCCGCCTCCCGGGCATCCCGTGCGGGCTGGACATTGTCCCCGAGCGAGACGGCGAAATCGACGCCCGCCTCCCGAAACCGCGCGAGTCCCCGCCGCAGATCCTCAAGGGAGCGTCCGCCGTATCCGCGCTCGGGCAGTCCGGGCAGATTTGAATGAAGATCGGAAAACAAACCAAACCGCACAGCGCGCCTCCTCAGAGAATGTCGCCGCGCAGATAGGCCCGATAAGTCGTGTCGCCGTCGAACCAGCTCTCGTCGCCGTGGTTGAGCAGAAGGTTCTGCAGCACGCC
>CACZSA010000228.1 GCA_902783705.1 uncultured Ruminococcus sp. | reverse complement strand
GGCGGGATCACGCGCCTGATGATGCTCGCGGACAACTACGAATCGATGGGGACCGTCGGCTCGATCCGCTCCTCGCGCGACTACTTCGCGGAATTTCTGAACGACTTCGACGCGATCTACGTTCACGCTGGCGGCTCTCCGCAGGCGTATCAGAAGATCCAGGACCTCGGGCTCACCAACCTCGACGGCGCGAACATGTACCTGCCCTCGACCTACTGGCGGGATCAGTGGCGTCTGTACAACGTCGGCTACGAGCACAGCCTGATGACCAACGGCGCGGGCATCGTCTCGGGCATCCAGTACAAGAAATACCGCACGACGCTGAATCAGGGGCACGTCCCCTCGCTCCGTTTCTACGGCGAGGACGAGGAGAACAAGCCGGTCGGCGCCTCGGCAAGCCACGTCCGGATGTACTCGACCGCCCTGCAGACGGTGGACTTCGTCTACGACGCGAAGACGGGCGAATACCTGCGCTATCAGTACAACGGCATCGCCCACGTGGACGGCACGACGGGCAATCAGATCTCCGTGAAGAACGTGTTCATCCTGTTCACGGACATCGCGGTGATCCCCGGCGACGAAAAGGCCCGCGTGGCGGTGACGACGGTCGGCTCCGGGACGGGCTGGTACATGACGAACGGCGTGCGCAAGGCGATCAATTGGTCCCGCGCGAGCCTGAAGGATCCGCTTGTGCTGACCTATCAGGACGGCACCGAGGTGATCCTCAACTGTGGGAAATCGTTCTTCTGCGTCGTGGATTCCTCCGTCGCGAAGAAGATCGAGTTCGACTACAAGTGGTAAGGTCCCTCTTGACAGAACCGCCCGAACATGCTATAATACATAAACTCAATTTCAAACACAAGGAGAACCCATCATGAAGAAATGGAAATGCACCATCTGCGGCGAAATCGTTGAAAGTGACATCCGTCCGGAGAAATGTCCCCTCTGCAAGGCGCCCGGCGAAAAGTTCGAGGAAGTCATCGAGGACGATATGAACTGGGCGACCGAGCACGAGGTCGGGATCATCGACGGCGTTCCCGCGGAGATCGTCGAGGGCCTGCGCTCGAACTTCACGGGTGAATGCTCCGAGGTCGGCATGTATCTCGCGATGTCCCGCGTGGCGTACCGCGAGGGCTACCCGGAGATCGGCCTGTACTGGGAGAAGGCGGCCTACGAGGAAGCGGAGCACGCGGCGAAGTTCGCGGAGATGCTCGGCGAGGTGCTGACGAACTCCACGAAGAAGAACCTCGAAATGCGCGTTGCCGCGGAGAACGGCGCGTGCGAGGGCAAGTTCGCGCTCGCGAAGAAGGCCAAGGCCGCAAATCTCGACGCGATCCACGACACCGTCCACGAGATGGCGAAGGACGAAGCCCGTCACGGCAGAGCGTTCAAGGGCCTGCTCGACCGGTATTTCGGCGAAGAGAAATAATGCCCGCGTCCCCGCAAAACAAAAATCCGTCCTTACCGCAGGGCGGATTTTTTGGTTTTTCCTTCAATTTCTCCTCACCACCGCCGGATATACCGGTCCCGCTTCGAGAGGCCGCGCACGGTCCACCATGACACGGCGAACAGAACGGCGATGAACGCGGCGAAGATCCAGCCGTACCCGGTGATCTCGATCGACGCGATGAAATCATAGGTCCCGTGGATCACCGCGGGCATCCCGAGGGCGAGGATCCGGCACGTCTTCGCGCGTCTCCTCTTCCCCGCGGCGTCGAGGCGTTTCGCGAGCCCGTACCACGCGCCCATGAACACCCCGAAGCAGGCGTGCCCCGGAACCGCGGTCACCGCGCGGAGCAGGGCTGTTCCGAAGCCGTACATCGCGACGTACCCGATATTCTCCCAGAGGGCGAACCCGAGCGAGACGAACACCGCGTAGACCACGCCGTCGAACTGGCAGTTGAACGACGGATTGTCCCATGTCCGCCGCCGGAGAAGGACGTATTTCGCCCCCTCCTCCGCCGGACCGACGATCACGAAGAAGAGGATCGCGTAATACAGCACCCGCGTATCCGCCACAAACAGGCTGAGGAGGAAGCTCCCGATCCGCTCGACGACCATGGCGATGGCGGTCGAGAGGATCCCGTAGAGGACGAGGGAGGCGAGCAGGAGGGGCGACTCCGGCTCGAGACGATCCCGGCGGTAGACGTAGACGAGCAGGGCGATCGCCGGGATGACCGCCGCGGCGATGAGGATGGGATTGGTTCGGAAGAGGATCACACGCGCTCCTTTCTGCCCCGGAGGGCGAGGCGCACCAGGGCGGGGATGCCGTACATCGCGGCCCAGAGGATCCCGGTGCAGACGGGCAGGCCGATCTGATACCCCGGATTCCCGAAGCGGGCCTCAAACCACGCGAGCGGATTCCCCGTGCCCGGATAGGTGAGGAAATAGAAATTCGTGCCCCACCGCCGGTCGACGAACCAGATCGGGACCGCGGTGACGAGCAAGAACATGGCGCAGAACCACAGCCGTCCCGCCCGCGGCCTCACCTCGCCTGAGACGAGGAGGCAGAGCGGGATCGCCGTGAGCAGAAGATGAAAAGTGAAGGAATGGATCGTCAGAAAGCTCTCGGGCGGCAGGGACGACCACCCGGGGAACAGCAGGGCGATCGCGGCGCCGGGCAGGCTGACGGCATAGAGGAGTTCCCCGGTCCACGCGCCCGGGCGGACGGCATAGGCGAGGCAGATGAACAGCCCGACGGAGCAGAGGTGCAGGGGGAGGTAGTCGACGTCCTCCTCGCCGAGGCACAGAAGGAAGGCGTGCTTGGCGAGCTCATCGGCCCAGAGGAGGGCGGTGAGGGCGAGGATCGCGCGGCGGCGGCATCTCTCCCCGGCCCGGCGGTACAGCGGCAGCAGGACGGCGAGGAACAGGGCGGAGGCGGCGAGCCATCCGAGGTGCGTCCGCGACCAGAGACCGAAGGCGGTGTCCCACGAGGCGGTGCGGTAGACGGTAAAGAAGGAGGCGGGCATGGGGACCTCCCGGGTAAAATCTCGTTAGCGCCCCCATTGTACCACATCCGGGCGCGGGAATCAAGGCGGAGACGGGCGGAAAAACCTTTAAAAATTGGATTTTCGCGCTTGTATTATCGCGCGGATTGTGTTATAATGGGTTCAGTGAAACAAAATTCATATCGGAGGCATTGTCATGCTGAACAACTATGTAACGGTCCCCGCGAAGGGCAACAGACACATCAAGCTCAATATCTACCCCGGACATTACGCGACCAGCCACGCGCACGTGGACAACTATTTCAGCATGGCGGACATCCGGACGAACTGCGCGATGGCGGAGGAAGCGGCGCGCGAGATCGCGAAGCAGTTCCGCTACACGCCGGTCGACACGGTCATCAGCCTCGAATACACGCAGATCATCAGCGCGTTCGTGGCGAAGGAGCTCTCCTCCTCGGGACGCGACATCAACAGCGGCGCGGACATCCACGTGGTGACGCCGCAGATCAACTCGAACAACCAGCTCATGTTCCCGAGCGACATGCAGCCGTTCGTGACGGACAAGAACGTGCTTCTGATCCTGTCGACGGTCTCGACCGGGCGGAGCCTTGCGCGCGCGGCGGAATGCGTGCGGTATTACGGCGGCAAGCTGGCGGGGATCGGCGCGATCTTCTCGGCGATCGAGGAGAGCGGCGGGATGCCGATCCAGTCGATCTTCCACCGGAGCGACCTGGCGGCGTACAACAGCTGGCGGAGCGACGAATGCCCGATGTGCAAAGCCGGGCGGAAGATCGACGGGCTCGTGACGACGGGCGGGTACACGAAAATCTGACGAAAAAGGGGCTGTCGCATTCACGCGCAGAAGCGGAGAAATGCGACAGCCTTGTTTGTATTTGAAACCGGGTTCCGGTTTTCATATCCTTTCAGAAAAACATTGTCATGAAATCAACCGGCACCAGATTTGTTTTGCGACAGCCCCTTTGGAAACCACCTCTACCCCCTCGGGTTCATCCTCATGTATATCTCGGAAGCTCCGTTCAATGAGGGCTAAGCGTGTGGCACAACAGGATCACAGAGGCCTCACCAAGATAGTCAGCTTGAAAGTGTTGAGATACGCTCAACGCCGAGGATGCAGATTTTCCGTGTCAGACCTCCACGCAATGAAGGTGCGGCGGTCTGCGTATCTGATTCTTCATTCTGAATTCATAATTCTTCATTCTGAATTCCCCTGATCTCGTAGCGCACATAGGCGAATCTTCTGCTGTCGGGGGACCAGGAGTTGACGTTGATCGTGCCCTGACCGCCGAAGAGGGGGACGATGGTATGGAGATCGGTGCCGTCGCTGTTCATGAGGCGCAGCTCGACATGGCGGTGGGGGACGTGCTCGCCGGGGTTCACGTCCCCTTTTTTGTAGGCGAGGAACACGACCTTTTGTCCGTCCGGGGAGATATGCGGGAACCAGCTGTTGCGCTCCTCATCAAAGGTCATCTGCGTCTGCTCCCCGCCGTCGGCGCGCATTTTCCAGACCTGCATGAGCCCGGAGCGCACGGAGTTGAACCAGATCCACGCGCCGTCCGGGGAATATTCCGGCCCGTCGTTCAGCCCGGGCGCGTCGGTGAGTCTCCGCTCGACGCCGCCCTCCGCCGGGATCGTGTAAATATCGTATTCCCCGCCGCGTTCGGCGCAGTAGACGAGGGTTTTCCCGTCCGGGGACCAGCCGTGGAGGTAGCTCGGCCCGAGCGGGGTGACGAGCCGGGGGACGCCGCCCGTGAGGGGGAGGGTGTAGACGCGGGAGCGCCCGTCCTCGCGCGTGCCGTGGCTGACGGCGATGGACAGCCCGTCGGGGGAGAGGACATGATCGTTGTTGCAGTTGTCGGCGTAGTCGGACGGGACGACGGTCTCGTGTCCGTCCGTGAGGTCGAAGCGGCAGATCCGTCCGCCGCGGTTATAGTAGAGCGCGTCCCCGTCCTTCGACCAGTTCGGCGCCTCGATCAGCCCGTCGATCTGCGCGGCGCAGGCGCTCTCCCCGGTCTCCAGATCGTAAATCATGAGGAACGAGACGTCGTCCTCGCGGAACCACGGATTCTTTCGGTAAAACTCAGCAGTGCGCATGGTGTGCTCCTTTGGGGTGAGGTTTTGTTTTCATTATAGCAGGTTTACGGGGCGGATGCAAGGGGCGGGAAACGAAAGTCCGGAACAAAAAAGGAACCGACATCCGCCGGTTCCCGCATCACTTCATCCCGCTTTCCTCTTACCTCTTATTGACCCCGGCCCGCAGTCTCGCCCACCAGCCGATCTTTCCCTCCGGCAGGGCGGGACGCTTCCGCGCAAGGCCGATCCGCGCGCCGCACGCCGGGCATGTGCACTCGTCGTCGTGCCAGAGCTCGAAGGAGGACGGGCGGGGAGGGAGCGCGAGGACGTCCATCGTTCCGGCCCCCCAGCGGTCCTCGCAGTCATAGAGGCGCGTGCCGCACTCCGGGCAGTGCATCCGCGCGCGGCGGGGGACGCGCTTCTTCCGCTCGCCGGGAAAACGGCAGACGGCGGGGCGGCGCATGGTCACGAGCTGCCACGACGGGTCGGCGGACAGATCGAGGATGAGCTGCCAGTCCCAGACCTCGTCGAGGCCCACGACGTGCTGATATTTCACACCGTCCCGGACGACGGCTTCCTTGAAGTAATGGGTATATGCGCTCTTCATCGGTTCTCCCGTTCTCCCGCGCCTCGGCGGGTCATATTCTGGCTGGTTTCGGAGGTTCAGCGGATGTCCTTGATGATCTTGACGGCGACGCCCTGGATGGTGAAACGGAGCATCCCCTCGCCCTCGACGACGATGTCCTCGTAGTCGGCGTTCTCGGGATGCAGGACGACGCGCCCCTCCTCGGGGAAGAAGCGCTTGAGCGTCGTTTCGCCGTCGACCATCGCGACGATGACGTCTCCGGGGGCGGCGGTGTCCTGACGGCGGATGACGACGAGGTCGCCGGGGGCAATGCCGATCTCCTTCATGGAATCGCCGTCCGCCTCGAGGATGTAGAAGTCGCCGTCGCCGACCCACGAGCGGGGCAGGCGGACGGTCTCGGTGATGTCCACGAACGGATCGTTCGGCGCGCCGCACTTGACGGTGCCGTAGCAGGGGACCATGACGCTCTCGGCGATGGTTTTGGCGAAGGCGTTGCGGGTGCCGCGGCGTTCGCCGTACTCGATCTCGCCGTTGTCCTTCATGGCCTGCAGGTAACGCTGGACGGTGATGCGCTGGATGCCGGTGCCGGCTTCGATATCGCGGGTGGAGGGGCCGCGCCCGTTCTCCAGATAATAGCTGTTGATGAACTCCCGGAGAACGCGGAAGATCTCCTCGTTTTTACGTCTCATCTCCTACCTCACATGAATTTCAATATTTTCTGATTTTCCTTGGTACAGATAGATTATAACACAGGATCATGCGCTTGTCAAGTACCTCCGTGGAACTTTAAGAAAATTTTTATTTTATTTCTTTTGTTTTGCCTGTTATTGAATATTATTTTTATTTTTCGTTCGTTTTCGGTACGGATTGGATCGGAACGGATGCGGAACAATAATAGGGGAACTCTGCGAGGCTTGGTTATGAGATTTACTCAAACTGCGCGGCGGGCGCACAAAAGGACCGGCTGCAGCCCTCTTGTGAATCACCCCGGCCAAAGGCGCGTTCCCCCCGGTTTCAGCTTGCTGAAACCAGCTGGACTCCACCCCTGCCTCGGGTTCAACCTCCTGTATCATTCGGAAGCGTTGTTCAATGAGGGCTAAACGGTCTCATACAAGGATTACATGGGCCTCCCCCGGTTCGTCAAGCGGATAGTTTGGAGATACGCTCAACGCCGAAAGTGTCGACTTTTGGTGTCAGCCCTTCACTCAATGAAGGTACAGCGGATTTCTGACGCACTTCTTCCCTCTTATTTCTTCCTTATTCCTTTCGATCTTCTCTCTTCTTCCGTTTGCTCTTGATTCCCGTCCCGTTTTGTGCTACAATAGGTTTTACATCCATTCCCGGGAGGCCGTTATGCTCCGCCGCGTTGTCTCTTTGATCGTTCTGCTTGCCGTTTTGTGCGGGCTTTTTTCCTGCGCGCGGGAAGCATCGGAGGAAGCAGAAACGGCAGGCGAGGCTGAGACGGAAGCAGCGGCTGCGGAGGCGGTCGAGCTCACGGGTCCGGCGCGGTTCGCGGGGAGCACGGAGATCTTCCGGCTCCGCACCGAGCGCAAACGTTCGACGGCGGAGGAGCTCGGTCTCTCGCTTTCCTACCATTCCGTGCCCCTTCCGCATGCGGGGAAGCTCTGGTATCTCCCCCTGACCGAGGATTTCGACCCGTCCTCGCTCGTCCTCCTCGACGCATCCCTCGGCGAAGAAGCCCTCTCCCCCGCGGACATCCTCATCGACGAGCATGTGCGCGACGCGGGGATCCTTCCCTACCTGACGCACAACAACCCGGTCGAGATCGTCATCCTGACGGAGGACGCATACGTCACCTGCGATCTCGTCTTCACGACGCTCCCCGTGCTCTCGCTCGATCCGGCGCGCCGCCACCTCTCCCGCGAGGAGACGATGGCGGATTTCGCGCTGTGGGAGCCCCGTCAGACGGGTCCGCGGCAGCTCACCTCGGCGGCGTCGATCAAGATCCGCGGGGCGTCGAGCTCCTCCCTCGCGAAGGTGCCGTACAAGCTCACCCTCCTCGACGACGCGGGCGAGAGCCGGAATCTCAGCCTCTGCGGGATGCGGCGCGACGACGACTGGGTCCTCTACGCGACGCACTCCGACAACACGCATGTGCGCGACATGGTCGGCTGGCGGCTCTGGCGGCGGATGACGGAGTCCTCGGACGCGCTGACCGCCTCCCCGACGGGCGCGGAATACGTCGAGCTGATCCTCGGCGAAAAGTACGAGGGGCTCTACGTCCTCATGGAGAAGGTGGACGCGAAGACCTTCCCCCTCGACGCCGAACGGGGCGATTCCCTCTTCAAGTGCGTCTCCTGGGACGTTCCGCAGGCCGATATGCTGGCCCGGCAGGACTCCCGCCCGGGCGCCGATTCCTATCTCTCGATGGAAAAGAAATTCCCCGATTCGGCGGAAGGCGGGGACGGATCGTGGTCCGCGCTCGCCGAATACGTCCGGCTCTGCTACGAGGCGTCGGGCGAGGAGTTCGCCGAGGGGATCGGAGACGTCGCCGATATTCACAACATGCTCGAATACTGGCTGTTTCTGAATATTTCGATGGCGGCGGACAATACCTGGAAGAATACATATTATGCCAACGTGAACGGTCGGATGACGGCCTATCCGTGGGATCTCGACATCACGTTCGGGCTCGGCTGGAACGGGGACCTCGCGAACAACTATCTCTGGGAGGAGCCCGGCATGGACACGCGGACCTACGACTTCCAGTGCGGGCGTCGGCTTCTGAAATACGTCCCCGGCGCGGCGGACTACGTGCGGGAGCGGTGGGAATACCTGACGCTTCACCGGAAGGCGGACGCCGAAACGATCATCGCCGACGCGCGGGAATTCTGGGAGCTCCTGCACCGCTCGGGCGCGTGGGACCGCAATCTCGAGCGCTGGCCCGCGACCAATTCGACGGATTCGCTCGACTACTTCGAGGCAACGGTACGCTCGCGGGAGAAATGGCTGAGCGAATATCTCTCGACGCTCCCGTAAAACACGATCAACAGGAGGAGACCATGTCGTTCGACACGTTTGTCTTTATCATAGAGCTCATCAGCATCACCTCGTTCGGGATCTCCGGCGCGATCACGGCGATCAAGAAGCACATGGACGTCTTCGGCGTCATCATGGTCGGGGTGACGACGGCGATCGGCGGGGGCGTGATCCGCGATATGCTCCTCGGGATCCATCCGCCGAAGACGTTCGTCCGTCCGGTCTACGCGCTGGTCTCGGCGGCCTTCTCGCTCCTCGCGTTCGTGATCGAATACCACCACGCGAAGCGGCACACGCCCGGGGAGCCGTTCAAGGGGCGGTTCACCGAGGGCGCGCTGTTCTGGCTGGACTCGACGGGCCTCGCGATCTTCACGATGGTGGGGGTGGCGGTGGCGTACGAGCACAACCCGCACGAAGGCGCGTTCGTCGTCTGCTTCGTCGGCGTGCTGACGGGCGTCGGGGGCGGCGTGCTCCGGGACCTGCTCTGCCAGAACATGCCGTACATCTTCGTGAAGCACTTTTACGCGAGCGCATGCGTGGTCGGGGCGGTCGCGGGGATCCTCCTGTGGGAGCCCGCCGGAAAGATCGCCGCGATGCTGACGGGTACGGGCGTGATCATGGTGCTGCGCTACCTCGCGGCAAGGTTCCGCTGGAATCTCCCCCGCGTGCCGGAGCCGTGAGGCGCGCCGCCCGCTCGGTCCGCGCCAAAATTTTCTCATGGAATTTTTCCGAAACCTCTTGACAAGAGCACCGCGCTGTGATATAATTCTACCCGTTGACAGCTTCGGCTCTCAATGCTAATATGGCTCAGTTGGTAGAGCACGTCCTTGGTAAGGACGGGGTCCCCGGTTCGAATCCGGGTATTAGCTTG
>CACZSA010000227.1 GCA_902783705.1 uncultured Ruminococcus sp. | reverse complement strand
TACAAGGACGGCGAAGCGATCCGGGATCCCGAATGAGAAAGGAGCGCGCGATATGACGACAAGATTCATTTTCGCCGGCAGCGGCGGTCAGGGCATCCAGTTCTCCGGCAAGCAGATGGCGAAGACTGGCATGCACGTTGGCAAGAACGTGACCTTCCTTCCCTCCTACGGTCCCGAAATGCGCGGCGGCACGTCGAACTGCACCGTGGTCGTTTCCGACGAGGAGATCGGCTCCCCGTCCGTCTCCACCCCGGATATCCTTGTGGCGATGAACCTTCCCTCCTTCGACAAGTTTGAGCCGAAGGTCGCCCCGGGCGGCACCCTCTTCTGCGACTCCACGCTCGTGGACAAGAAGAGCGAGCGGACCGACATTACCGCCGTGTACGTTCCGGCGACGGGTCTTGCGAGCGACAACGACCTCACGGGCTTCGCGAACGTGATCCTGCTCGGCGTGATCCTCAAGGTCACGGGCATCTTCGAGTTCGCGGACTTCGAAGACTACCTGCTCTCGAACATCCCGGCGGCAAAGACCGCGCTGATCGAGAAGAACAAAAAGGCCCTCGAGCTCGGGTGGAATTACCTGAAATAAGGGCAGAACGAATACATTCCATGGGAATCCGTCTTTTTTTGGGCGGATTCCTTTTTTTCGTGCAACCGCAGGTTGGAAAAACCAACTCAAAACAAACTTTGCGGTTCTTGACGAATACCTCTTTCTATGGTATCCTGTAATCACCGGACCGGCCGGACGGAATTCATCCATCAGGAGAACAATATGCAGATTTCCATGAAAGACACGCTTTCCGAACTGAGGAAAAAGAAAAAAGTGACGCAGGAAGCTGTCGCCGCGCACCTCGGGATCACCAGTCAGTCCGTCGGAAAATGGGAGCGGGGAGAAGGATTTCCGGACATCACGCTTCTCCCTGCCCTCGCGCTGTACTTCGGTGTGACGGTCGACGAGCTGCTCGGTGTTGGGAAGGCAAGGCAAAAGGAGAGGATCAACGCGCTGCTGGACGGAGCCGAACGGGAGCTCCTCGAAAACGGTCCGGCTGCGGCAGTCGAAGCATGCCGGGAGGCATACCGCGAATTCCCGAACGATCTGCGCATCATGGCGCGATTCATTCTGTACATCTTCTTCAATGAAGCAAAAGAACATGAGGAGGACGCCCGGCTCGCCGTTTCGCTTGGAGAACGTGTTCTTTCGGAGTCAGTCGATCACGCCCAGAGGACGGGGGTCATCCATACCCTCGCGATGCTCTGGCACGAGCTCGGCGACGACGAACAGGCAAAGAAATACGCGTCAATGCTGGGCAGTTATTACACGACCTCCGATCAGGTACTCGGTCTCGTTCTGCGGGGCGAGGAATGCAGGGAACAGCGGCGCCGGAACATCATCGAGGTGACGGGGCTGCTCGCGAATACCATTCTGTACCTTCCCAGCTTAGGCGGCGAGATGCCGGATAAAGACATCGTCTGCGCGGAAAAAACGCTCGCGCTCTTCGATCTGATCTACGAGGACGGGGACTATGGGATCGATGTCTCCACCGTTTACGAGGCGCATTTCAGGCTTGCGGAGGCTTACGGGCGCATGCGGGACGCGGAACGGTGCCTGGCAGAGCTTTCCATCGCCGCAGATTGGGCCTTCCGAACGGAGCAGGAAACCGGTCAGGAGTTCCGGTACACTTCCTGGCTCGTGCGCGGGATCGTCTATCCGTCCGGCTCGACGAACCGATACCCCGCCGTCGAGATCATGCGGAACGAGATGGAAGAGTTCGGAGGCTTCCAATTTCTGCGGGAGGACGAACGGTTCCGGGAAATACAAAACAGACTTCTCCCAAACCCCGCGTCAAGCGGTACGGGAGAAGCCTGAATCCTTCTGAGAAGTCTTTGAAGAGGGGGTTCGGGGGAGGGAGCTTTCTTCAGAAAGTCCCCTCCCCCGCTGTTGCTGGTATTCATCTGAAAAAGTCGACGACCCATTCGTGGAAGTCCGGGGCCTCGTCAATCGCGCCGTGGCTGTAGCCCTCGAACATGTGCAAAAGCGCGCCGGGGATCCGAGACGCCAGCTCCCGCGAGGCTGCGCCGCTCACGATCCGGTCGTCCGTCGCGCCGAGCACGAGGGTCGGACACGCGATCTGCGGCAGGCGGTCCCATGCGTCGTGAGCGAGACAGGCGCGCGCTTCGATGAGGAAACGGGAGAAGCTCTCCTTCGGCGGGATCCGCGTGTAGAGCTCGTACGCCGTGCGGTATTTCAGCCGATGCGCCTTTGTGTACGAGAGGTCCGCCATATCGAGCATGATCCCGCGGTAGTCGCCCGCCTCGGCAAGCTCGATCCAATGTCCGAGGGCGGTCCGCACCGTCTCGTTCTGCCGCCCGAGCGTGATGGCGAGCGTGAGCTTCTCGACCTTCTCCGGATGGTTCAGCGTCAGTTCTTCGGCAATCATCCCGCCCTGAGAAACGCCGAGCACACATGCACGGGCAATGCCGAGCGCGTCCATCTCGCACGCGACGTCCTCTGCCATATCGCGGACCGTGAAGGCCTCGGGGAGGTTCTGCCGGCGGCTGAACACCGTCACATGGAAGTCCTTCGCGTATTCCCTTGCCCAGACCGCCACGGGAAGCGCGATGCCCTCCACCGTGCGGAATCCGTCGCTGATGCCCGGGATCATCACGAGCTCCCGCGTGCCCTCGCCGAAGGTGATGTAGTCAAATGTTTCGCCGCCCGCCGAGAGCGTCCTGTTTTTCGCGTCAAAGAACATGCCGTACCCTTTCCTCAAAAAAACGGGGGAAGCTCTCGCAAGTTTCCCCCTTGTCCGTTTGGCTCAAAGCCGATTCTGTGCTCAGTTGTTTTCTTCCGCCGCTGCCGCCGCTTGTTCGGCTGCTCTTTCGGCGGCGATTCTCGCACGGAATTCCGCGCGTCTCTGGGCGGTTTCTTCCGCTCTCTTCGCCAGTTCCTTCTGACGGGTCGCGATCACGCGGGTGATCTGGTCGGTATAAGTATCGATATCCGCGCCGGTGTCCACGCACATTCTGAGGATCGGCTCGCCGTCCTGCTTCAGGATCTGGAAGACGCTGTACTTCGCCTTGAGCGTACGGTCGCCCTTCTTGTATTCGTATTCCTTCTCTTCGACGGTCGCCTTGTCGAGTTCGTTGTAGAACCACTGACCATTCAGCTCTTCGTCGATTGCCTCGTCGAGGAGGGAGAAGCGTCTGCCGAGGAGGTAGACTTTTTCACTCGTGAAAATCAGGTTCGCGCCGACGAAATAGTTGGTGCGGCTGATGCCGTCCGCGCCCTTCTTATAGTAGAAGGGTTCTTCCTTCGCCTCGAAATCATAGCCGCGGAGGTTGATCGGCTTGCGCTGCTTCAGGAAGGACTTCTCGAAGACTTCATGCTTCTTTTCGTTCTGCTCCTGAAGATTCTTGATACGTTCGGAAATCTGGAAGTCGATGTCGGAGTCGTTGGACTTGCCGCCGGAGGAGAAAATCATGATCGCGAAGCCTACGATCGCGGTGAGGATACCGGGCATTCTCAGCCAGCGGAAGAACATCATGATGACGCCGATGCCCGCGACGACCGCGCCGATCAGACCGACGATCGAAATCGGAGGGGCGGTGAAATACTTGAGATTTCGCTTTGTTTCCATAACAAGTCTCCAGTTTCATGAGATTTTGATGATAACGACCTTCATTATCAATATCATAATCATACCATAAAAAAGTCGGTATGTCAAGGCGTTCTTGTGGTTTTGACACAAAAATTGAAGAAAAAACCGGAGTTCCCCGCAGGGTTCTCCGGTTGAAGGTCCATTCGCTCAGTTGAGTTCGGCGAAGTACTTGATGGTGCGGACCATCTGGCTGGTGTAGGAGTTCTCGTTGTCATACCAAGCAACGACCTGAACCTGGTAGGTATCGTCGTCGATCTTGGTGACCATGGTCTGGTTGGAATCGAACAGGGAGCCGTAGGTCATGCCGATGATATCGGAGGAGACGAGCTTTTCGGTGGTGTAGCCGAAGGACTCGGAGGTCTGCGCCTTCATCGCGGCATTGATGGAATCCTTGGTGATGTCCTTGCCCTTGACGACAGCGACGAGGATGGTGGTGGAGCCGGTCGGAACGGGCACGCGCTGCGCGGAGCCGATCAGCTTGCAGTTGAGCTCGGGGATGACCAGACCGATCGCCTTGGCAGCGCCGGTGGAGTTGGGCACGATGTTGGCGGCGCCGGCGCGGGCACGCTGCAGGTCGCCCTTTCTGTGCGGGCCGTCCAGGATCATCTGATCGCCGGTGTAGGCGTGCACGGTGGTCATGATACCGCTGACG
>CACZSA010000226.1 GCA_902783705.1 uncultured Ruminococcus sp. | reverse complement strand
GCCTCGAGGATGGAGCGCACGGCGGCGTCCGGGGAATCGGCGAGGTTGCCGGGACCCGCGAACACCTCGGATCCCATGACCGGGGTGAAGTCGTCGGCGCGGTACGCGAGGGCGCGCGTCTTGGTCCCGCCGGCGTCGAGGGAGAGAAGATAGTCTGTTTTCATGGTCATCATGTTTATTCTCTGAGAAAAAGGATGTGGAGAAGTTCGGCGCAGATCCGCCTTGACAGACGGCGCGCGGGATGGTACAATAGAGCAGAATACGCACCATCCAGGGGGAGACTTATGTATTATCTGATTCGGGAATCCCTGACGCCGTGCGTGCCGGACGAGATCCGGACCGCGGGCGTGCAGTTCGTCGCGGTGCTGACCACCGAGGAGTGGAAGACGCGGCGCGACAGCTTTGACATGATCATCGATATGGACATGGAGACGGTGAATCCGCGGGAGACCAAGGCCGTCGTGAACCTCGATTCGCTGACGGGGACGTTTTCCTTCCCGGACCGGCGGCAGATCAGCGGCCCGCGCCACAGCTTCTCCTTCGCCCTCGACGAGCGGGGGATCATCCTCGTGGACGACACGGGCTACGCCGAGCGGACGGTCGCGGAGATCGGGAAAACCAAGAAGTGGCGGCTCCCGAGCCTCGAGCGGTTCCTCTATGACCTCCTCGAGGTGTCGATCAGCGGGGATCTCTCCCTCCTCGAGGGTACGGAGCAGCGGCTGAACCGGATCGAGGAGTCCATTCTGGCCGGCGAGGCCGAGACCTACCCGCCGGAGATGAACGACATCCGCGGCGACCTGCTCGATCTGCGCGTGCACTACGAACAGCTCATCGACCTCGGGCAGGAGCTCGAGGAGAACGAGAACGGATTCTTCCGCGAGGAGAACCTGCGCTACTTCCACATGTTCACGGAGCGGGTGGTGCGGCTGCAGGACATGGTCACGGGTCAGCGGGAGTATGTGACGCAGCTGAGGGACCTTCTCCAGTCCCAGCTCGATATCCGCCAGAACCGGATCATGACCGTCCTCACCGTCATCACGTCGATCTTCATGCCGCTCACGCTCATCGCGGGGTGGTACGGCATGAACTTCCGCTACATGCCGGAGCTCGAATGGAAGTACAGCTATCCCGTGCTCACACTCATCTCCGTCGCGATCGTCGTCGTGTGCCTCGTCTGGTTCCGCAAGAAGAAGTGGATGTGATCAGGCCCGCTCCCACTCGTCGGCCTCGTAGCCGTAGAGATTTCCGTAGCTCCAGTTGTACCCGCTTCCGAGATCGCGGTCGAAGGTGAGCCAGAAGAACCGCCTCCGCGAGCCCGTCACGACCGGGATGACCGTTCCCCATCCCCGCCATCCGCCGTCGTCGTAGTCGCACCGGAGAGCGGCGGACTTCTCAAAGTCCCCGTATTTCCAGACCCGGTAGTCCGCGCGGCGCACTTTGTCGTCCGTTCCGCACACGAAATACGTCTCCCCGTCGAGGGTGACGAACGATCCGCCCGTGAGGTTCCCCTCCGTTGTCCTCCCGACGAGGCGGTACCCGTCGAAGGGCGAGGCGGATTCGTAGAAGAAATAGGCATACCCGGACGCGGTGACCCGGCAGACGGCGAGCATCCACACGCCCCGCGCTGCGTCATAGCGGAAATCCGGGTCCTCGTCGCCCGCCTTGCCGAGGAAGGCCCCCTCCTCCGCGCCGGGCGTCATCTTGTCCATCAATTCGATGTCGATCGCATTCACGCCGAAGCGGGGATCGCCGGGGAAGTCCGCGTGCCCGAGGATGTGACCGCGGCAGAAGGAGCAGACCCAGAGCATCCAGCGCCCCTTCCCGCGGTGATACAGCACGGACGCGGCGACGTCGTTGCCCCAGAGGCCGTCCCCGTCGTCGAAGAAGAGCGCGCCCGTCAATTCAAATTCCTCCGTCCCCGGGACCCACGAGAAGACGCCCTCGTAGCACCCCGCCTGCATCCGGACGGAGACCGTCAGCCAGATCTTCCCGCCCTCGATCATCACATCGCCGTTCTCATACCGGATCGGACGGATATCCGCCTGCGAAATGCCGGAATCGAGATACGACACGACGGACGAGAGCGACGCGGACCCGCGGACCTCCACGGCGGCGACGGAGGCGGCGAACACCTCGTGGCGGGCGGTGTCGGCGGTCTCGGGCGCGTCGAACGTATGAACGAACCGGATGCCGCGCCGGTCCCGGAGATATAGATCAAGCGCGCCCGGGCGGAGCGTGACGAGGAGCGAAGTCCCCGGCAGGAATGCTGCGTCCGTCGGATGCGTCTCCGTGCGTTCTCCTGCCTCGAGGACCGCGGAGAGCATGCCCCCGCACACCGTCAGAAGGAGCGATACGCGCCTCTCATCCGGCAGCAGGAACGCGAACCCCGCCGATCCGGCAAGCGATTCGACCTGCATCTCGTACGTCGCGTACGGGAAGAGCTGACCGAGGAGCCGCCCGACCGATCCGTCCGCGGATTCGACCGTATAGAGCCCGCCGCCCGCCGATTCGGTGAAATCCCCGTCCGAGAAGAGGAGCGGATAGGGATCGCCGCGGTCCGTGTGCGGGAAGTCGCGGGAAAAGCGCATCTCTGAGAGCGTGAGCCGCTTGTTTTTGCAGAGATTCACCGCGAAGCGGCGCCGGAACATCATCTCCTCGAACCGCATAAAGCCTCCTCACCGCCCACTCCGCCGGACGGATTTTTGTTTTTTCCGTTTTTCTTTTTTATACCATCTTTTCGCTCCGATGTCAAGACGGGGAGGGCCAATCCGCGCGCAAATATTTCCGGGCGTTAAAAATTTCCGCTTTGCTCTTGCGGCGGCGCGGATTCTGTGCTATACTGAACAAAAAGGCGCGGGAGAATTCAGCGGATCCTGCGCCGGAGAGCCGGAACCGCGCCGGCAGGGGGACGAGCATGTCCGATCTCACACAGGCGATCCGCCTTGAATATCCCGACACCATCCCGGTGGGCGTCAGCATCCTGCCCGCCGCGTGGATCCGGTACGGAGAGGAGCTCCAGCGGCTGACGGACGAATACCCGCAGTTCTTCGGCGGGAGACAGGTCGATCTCGCGCACGTCGAGGACAACCTCGCGCCGAGCTACCGCAAGGGCATCTACATCGACGAATGGGGATGCGAATGGCACAACGAGCACGCGGGGAACGAGTCGATCGTCGTCGGGCATCCGGTGAAGGACGAGGACGACGTCATGAATCTGAAAATCCCGGACTGCCGGGACGGACGCCTCCCACACGGATTCATGTACCTGCGCCTGCTCGACCTCTGCGGCTTCGAGAACGCGATGGTCTGGTTCGCCGAGGAGGGGGAGACGATCGACGTCCTCATCGACAAGGTTCTCGAATACAATCTCTATCAGGTCGCCGCGATCCTGCCGCGCATGGGGGAGATCGTCTATTTCGGCGACGACCTCGGCATGCAGAAGGGCCTCGCGATCGGCGCGGAGCGGTGGCGGAAGTACATGAAGCCCTGCTTCCGCAAGCTCTACGGGATGGTCAAGGCGTATAAGCCCACCCAGCTCATCTACATGCACACGGACGGCTGCATCTGGGAGATCATGCCGGACCTTGTGGAGTGCGGCGTGGACATCATCAACCCGCAGTTCCGCGCGAACGGGCTCGAAAACCTCATCCGCGTGTGCCGCCGGGATCAGATCATCCCGATCAACCTCGACCTCGACCGCCAGCTCTTCCCGGTCGCGACGCGCTCACAGATCGAGGACCACGTCGCCGCGGCGGTGGAAGGACTCTACCTGCCCGAGGGCGCGCTCGGCCTGAACGTGGAGCTCAACTACGAGATCCCGCTCGACAACATGGCGGCGATCCTCGACGCGGTGGAGAAGTACCGCCATTACAAGGGATAAAGACAAAAACGGGGCTGTCGCATGAACGCTCAGAAGCGGAGAAATGCGACAGCCCTTTTTTGTATTAAAACCGGGTTCCGGTTTTCATATCCTTTCAGAAAAACAATGTCATTGCGAGGAAGGCGTCCTGAGACGCCTGACGTGGCAATCTCTCCAAACCGGGTGACGCCGGCAGAGAATTGGTGACAATATCATGCACAGCTTATCTGAAATTGTACCCGGCTTCCATCCTGCTCCTCAATTTCGGAGAGATTGC
>CACZSA010000225.1 GCA_902783705.1 uncultured Ruminococcus sp. | reverse complement strand
TTCCCCGTCATTGGGTCCGTTATTCCCACGGCAATCTTCCCCGCTCCGGGATGGCGGGGCAGTTCCGCCGTCCCCTCCGCCGTGCCGCCCGGAAGCAGTTTTCGCAGATCGATCCCTGAATCGAAGAGGGTCTCGCTCCCGTCGTCATCTGTCAGGCGGATCATCACCGGCCAGGGGTAGTAAAACGGCGCGACGCCATCGTTCGTCATCCCGACGGTGATGCGGTACCCGCTCCCCCGCTTCTCCACCCGGCACTCCGTCACACGGAGCCGGTAGCCGAGGGAGGCGGAAACCTCCAGAAGAGCCTCCTCCAGAGAGGGGTCGTCGACCTCCGACAGGCTGTTCGGCCCGATCCACGAGGCGTGGGACAGCCGCATCAGTCGGGCAAGAAGCCCGGGATCGTCGGTCAGATGTTCTTCGGGTGTGAGGGAGGTCGCCAATTCCCCGCCGATCGGGGCCGTTTTCCAGATCTCCGGCATGGGGGACATTCCCCCCGTCTCGCCCTCGTAAGCGCCTCCTGACGCGATCCAGTCGAGCCAGCGGACTGTTTCACCGAGATTCCCCGCGGCGTCATTGTAAAGCCCCACAGGAAGTCCTTCCGCGTTCTCGGGAAGGGTGAAGGGGCGCCGCATCAGCAGCCGTGTTTCCCGGAAGGCGTCAAGATAATCCCGGATATAGTCCGCCCGCACGGCTTCATCGGGCATGGAGCCCTTCGCGGGGACATCCGGATGCACATGCCACTCGCCCCAATGCCCGAGGGATCCCAACTCCACGAAGGAGACGAAGGGATCCCCGTCGTACCGCTTCCCGAGGGCGGAGACGGCACGCCGATGCGCCTCCCGGAAGGCCGCGTTCGAATAATCCGGCGAGAAACCGCGCCCGTAGGAAACGTCGTACGCGGCCCCTCCGGCCTTTTCCGCGAGCCATGCGGGCAGATCGGAATGCGCCTCCTCGCCGGGTCTGAGGTATATGGGCGGACGGAGTTTCTGTCGGTCACGAGAGCGACGATCTGCTTTTCCCCGCTCAGGCATGCCGTCCGTTGGGCTGCTCCAATAATAAAATCCGCTAATTATCCCGTTCAGCTTGACAGCGCTCCCGGGCGCGTGATATAATAATAAAAACCCAATTTTTTAAAAACTTTTTGTATATTTATTCCGTACAGGAGGGCAGAACAAAAGGACGGCGATCCCGCGCCGGGCCTGCCGGACCCGCTGCGGATGGATATCGCTGAGTTTGCAGAAGAGGAGAGGAAAACCGGAACCATGGACTATCTGCGCGATTCCCACCGCTCGATGTTCGCGAAGCTGCTGCCCTCCGCCATCGGCGCGATGCTGAGCGAGACCGTGGCGTCTCTGATCGACACGATCATCATGAGTCACTATCTCGGACCGGATATGCTGTCGACCATCAGCATCTGCATGCCGATCTACATGTTTGTCAATACGCTCTCGATGCTGATCGTCTCCGGCGGCGCGACCCTGTTTGCCCAGTCCCTCGGAAGAGAAGACCGTGAAGACGCACAGCGGTACTATACATGCAGCATCATCATGATGGTGCTCTGCGGCGCGATCCTGACGGTGACCGGACTGGCCTTCACCGAACCGATCGTGACCGCCCTCGGCGCATCCGGATCCGTGCTGGAGCCCACGATCCGCTACGGAAGGGTCCTGTTCGCCTTCATGATCCCCCTTTGCCTGTATCAGCAGCTGATGGTGTATGTCCGCTTCGACGGCGCGCCGATTTTGTCCCTGATCTCCACGATCGTATGCGCCGTGGTGAATCTGACGCTGGATATACTCTTCGTCGGCGTGTTCATGTGGGGCGCGGGCGGAGCGGCTCTCGCAACCTGCCTGGCCTATACGGCCGCCATGCTCATCAACGCCGCGCATCTGCTGCAGAAGAGCAATGGCCTGATCTTCCGCCGGGGGAGCATGAGCGGTGCGCGCGTCGGACGCGTGCTCAAAACCGGGATCCCCCTCTCCGTCACCCAGCTCGGCATGGCGGTCGGCACCTCGCTGTTCAACAACCGCATCATGGACGTCGGCGGCCCGATGTATCTCGATATCTACGGCGTGATCACCCAGCTTTCCGTGGTGGCGATGGCTCTGTACGAGGGCATCGCGCAGGCCTGTCAGCCGATCCTTGCCGCCTGCTTCGGCGCGGGCGACCGGAAGAGGACGAAGACGACCCTCCGGTACGGATTCGTGATGGAGATCATCGCCATGGCCTTCGCGACAGTGCTTTACATCCTCGGAGCGGGATTCGCGGCGAACCTCTTTTCCATGCGCGAGGCGGAAATCCACGCCGCGGCAGTAGGAGCGGTCCGCATCTACGCGCTGTCCCTTCTGTTTACCGGCTTCAATACCATCATCATTTACCACTTCCAGGTCAAGGAGCGCGAAATCCACGCGACCGGGATCTCGCTCCTTTCCGGCACGATCCTGCCCGTGGCGTTCCTGTATCTCCTGACGGGACTCTTCGGCGTCTCCGGCATCTGGTGGTGTTATCTCATTGCGCAGGGTCTCACGCTGATCCTGAGCGCGGCGCTGTATGCCCGTGATCAATATACGGAATCCCAAAGGAGGAGCCTATGAACCGGAACGAAATAACCGCATGGTGGCAGGAACGCCTCGCCGGGCTCGAGGTCGATGTGTGTCCCGCCGTCGACTTGCCCGATAACGAAGAGGGCGGCGCGCCGGTCTCCCTGACCGTCCCCGCAGAGGACACGGACCGCGATACTCTGACGGCGGCGCTCGCCTATACGCTCGCGAAATTCACCAGCCAGACCGAAAGCCTTTTCTGGGTCCGTGAAGACGGGACCGCTTATCCGTTTTACATTTCCTTTGACGAAGAGACCCCCGCCGAGGAATTTCGTTCCGCTGCCGCCGGCGTGCGTGCGGACGCGCTGGCCCATGCGTCGGACGACGAGGCGGCGCTCGCCGATGCGCTTTCGCTGAGCCGGGATATCCTCCTCTCGTGGGAAGCGTTTTCCGAAGAAGCGTCCCGCGGGGAATGGAAGCTCTGCTTTGTCCCGTCGGACGGCGCGCTCACCCTTCTGTACCGGGAGGGCTGGTATCTTGCCGAGAACATGCGCCGCCTCGCCGAGACGGTTGTGTCCGCGGCGGGACAGCTTTCCGGTGCCGGACGCCTGCGCTCCATAAACCTCATCGGGGACGGCGATCTCGCCCTGCTCGAGACCTTCCCGCACTGGGAACTCCCTCCGTCCGCCGAATCCGTTCCGGAGCTTCTGAAGCGGAGCTTTGAGAAATATCCCGACAACCGCGCGGTCGTTTACGAGGGCGAAGCGCTGACCTACCGCCAGCTCGACCGGAAGACCGACGCCATCGCCGCGAAGCTCGCCGCGGAGGGGATCGGGCGGGGATGCGTAGTCTCCACCCTCATTCCCCGCTGCAAGTGGATGCCCGTTGCCGCCGTCGCGATCCTCAAAACAGGCGCGGCCTATCAGCCTCTGGATCCGTCCTACCCTCCGGAACGCCTGAATTTCATGGTGCAGGATTCCGGTGCGTCCCTTGTCATCGCGGACCGTGCGCTCGCACCTCTGCTCTCGGAGTACAACGGACCGTTCCTCTTCCTCGATGAGCTCGACGCGCTTCCGGACGCGGAGCCCCTCAGCCGGGATATCCGCCCCGTCGATCCGTTCATTCTGCTCTATACCTCCGGCACGACCGGCACGCCGAAGGGCGTTATCCTCCATCACGCGAATCTGGTCAACTTCATCGACTGGTACGTCCCGAAGTTCCGCCTGACGCCCGAGAGCCGGAGCGCGGCCTACGCCAGCTTCGGATTCGACGCGAACATGATGGACACCTATCCCACGCTCGCCGCCGGGGCCGAAATGCACATCCTCTCGGACGAGGTGCGCTTCGATCTCCGGGCGATCAACCGCTATTTCAACGAAAACGGGATCACGCACAGCTTCATGACCACGCAGGTGGGCCGTCAGTTCGCGCTCACCACCGACTGCAGGACGCTCCGGGTGATCTCGATGGGCGGCGAGGCGCTCGTCCCCTTCGACCCGCCGTCCGGGATCGAGGTGTACAATCTCTACGGCCCGACGGAGTGCACGATCCTGTCGACCGCCTACCGGATGACGAGCGGCTCCAAGCGTCTGCCCATCGGAACGCCTCTCAACAACACGCGCCTGTATGTGGCGGATTCATATCAGCGGCTGCTGCCCGTCGGCGCGATGGGAGAGCTTCTCATCGCCGGGGCGCAGGTGGGGACCGGGTATCTGAACCGCCCCGAAAAGACCGCCGAGGCGTTTATCGCCAATCCCTTCACCGACAACCCGTCTTACTCGCGCCTTTACCGGACCGGAGACATCGTCCGTTGGGGGAACGACGGCAACATCGAATTTGTCGGACGCCGGGACGGGCAGGTCAAGATCCGCGGCTTCCGCATCGAGCTGACCGAGGTCGAACGCGTTCTGCGGGAGTTCGACGGCATCGCCGACGCCACCGTGATCGCGCGGGACGCACCCGCCGGCGGAAAGATGATCTGCGCCTACGTGGTTTCTCCCGCGCCCGTGGATATCAAGGCCCTCGAGGCGTTCATCCTGGAGCGCAAGCCCTCCTACATGGTTCCCGCCGTGACGATGCAGATCGA
>CACZSA010000224.1 GCA_902783705.1 uncultured Ruminococcus sp. | reverse complement strand
GGCCTGAGGGTCCTCTTAGGTCCCGTCCGGAAGGACAAAAAAGCGTCGGATCTGCAAGATCCATTATCCGCAAGCGCCAGCGCGCAAACAAAACGTGATTACAACCGCGCGCTTGCCGAATGTGCGCTCGCCTTTTGCCCGCGAGAGCTCCCCGCCCGCATGCGTCCGCACGCAGGCCAAAGAAGATTCTGAAAAATTTTCGTAATTCATCATTCCCGAAAGGAGCCGCTCATCCCATGCCCATTTCCTTTACACCCGCTCAGCGCGCCGCGGTGGAGTATTCCCGCGGGAACCTTCTGCTTTCCGCCGCGGCGGGGTCCGGCAAAACGGCTGCCCTGACCTCCCGGATCGCGCGGCTCCTCACCTCCGGCGAAGCCGAGCTCTCCGAAATGCTCGTCGTGACCTACACCCGCGCCGCCGCCGCCGAAATGCGCGAACGGATCGGACGCCGCCTCCGCGAAGCCCTCGACGCCGCGCGTCAGTCCGGGGACGAACGGACCGCCTCCCTCTCCGCCCGTGCCCTCGCCGCCCTGCCCGCCGCCCGCGTCTCGACGATCCACGCCTTCCTCTACGGGGCCATGCGCCCGTATTTCCCCGCGCTCGGCCTCTCCCCCGACGCCCGTATCCTCGACGAGCGCACGATCGACACCCTCCGCGCCGAGATCATGCGCGACACGGTCGACGACGCCTTCCGCGCGGGAGACGAGCCGACGGACGACTGCGCCTCCTTCCCCGAGCTCTGCGACATCCTCGGGCAGGCGCGCGACGCCGACGCGGTCGACGGGGAGCTTCTCTGGCTGGATCGGAAGCTCGCGGCCTCGGGCGGGGATCCGAAAACCCTCCTCTCCTTCGCCGACGCCCTCACCGCCCTCTCCTCCGGCGCGGATTTCCTCACCACCCCCTTCGGCGAGGAGGTCCGCCGCGCCGCGCTCGCCTTCGCCCTGCACTATGAGCGGGTCTTCGCGGACCTCGCGGGAGATCTCGAACCGTCTCCGGCGGTCTGGAAGCGGTACGGCCCGGTCTGCTCGTCGCACCTCGAAGCCCTCCGCCGCATTCTCGACGCCGCGCGGGCAGAGGACGCCTCCTACGACCGCCTCCGCGCCGCCGTGCAGTCCGTGACCTTCGAAAAGCTCCCCTCCATCCCGAAGGCCGAGGTGTGCGACACCACCGAGATGTTCAGATATTTCCGCGATTCCCTGAAAAAGGAACACGCCGGCCTCGCGAAGGCGCTCTTCTCCTCCTCGGGGGACGACGCCGTGCAGTCCGCCGCCCTGACCGCCCGCATCCTCCGCCGCGCCGCCGCCGTGCTGACCGATTTCGACGCCCGCCTCGCCGCGCGCAAGCGGGACCTCGCCGCCCTCGATTACGGGGACCTCGAGACGGGTGCGCTCCGCCTCTTCCTCGACGCCGACGGACGCCGCACCCGGGCCGCGGAGGAGATCGGCGGGGCGTTCAAGTACATCTTCATCGACGAATATCAGGACACGAACGACGTGCAGGACCGCATCTTCCGCGCCCTCTCGCCCGCCGCCTCCCGCTTCATGGTCGGGGACATCAAGCAGTCGATCTACCGCTTCCGCGGCGCGGATCCCTCGGTCTTCACGGCCTACCGCGAAAAATGGCCCGTCCTCTCCCCCGAGGAAGCCCTCGCGGACGGTCCGGCGTACCTCGAGGACGAGGGCCGCTCGCTGTTCATGAGCGAGAATTTCCGCTCCGCCGCCCCGGTCGTGGCCTTCGCGAACGCCGTCTCCCGCCATCTTCTGCCCTACGGGGAGATCGATTTCCGCGAGGACGGCGACCTGCTCGTGCACGCGCGCGGAGACGACCCGGCGGACCCGCCCGAGACCGAGCTTGTCCTCATTGAGAAAAAAAGAAAAAAGCCCGGCGAGGAGAGCGAGGAGGAAGGCCCCTCCGCCGATCCCGAGGTCGAATACGTCGCCGACCGGATCGCCGCGATGATCGGGAAATACATGGGCGGGAGCGTATTGAAGCCCGAGGAAGTGGGCATCCTGCTGCGCTCGAACCGCTCCGCCGCCCTCTACCGCGACGCGCTGGCAGCGAGGGGCATCCCCGCCGCGACGAAGACGGTCTCCCCGCTCGGGCAGAGTCCCGCCGTGCTCCTCCTCGTCTGCCTGCTCAATTTCGTCGACAACCCGCTCCGGGACGTCTACACGGCGGGCGCGCTCCGGTCCCCGGTCTTCTCGATCGACCTCGGCATGATGATCCGCATCCGCGAGGCCGCCGGGGATCTCCCCCTCTGGACGGGCGCGGTCACGATCGCCGGGCATCCCGAGGACTACGACGCCCCGCTCGTCGAGGCCTGCCGGAAGGCCGCCGCCTGGCTCGCGCGTCACAAGCGGATCGCGCATTCTCTCCCGGCGGACCGCTATCTCGAGATCCTCCTCGGCGACACGGATTTCTTCTCCCTCCCGGGCATCCGGGAAAACGGCGCGGAGCGGGACGCCCTCAACCGCTTCTCCTCGGCAGCCCGAGCCTACGAGAACGGCGTCGGCGCGAAGATCGGGGGCGTCTCCGGCTTCCTCGATTCGGTCGGCGAGCTTCTCGACGCCCCGGACGACGCGGGGGGCGGGGTGAAGGCGAAGGACGCCGTGTCGATCCTCTCGATCCACGCCTCGAAGGGGCTGGAATTCCGGGTCTGCTTCGTCTGCGAATGCGCGAAACGCCGGAACGAGGAGGACGAGCGGCGCACGGTCCTGTATGATCCGACGCTCGGCTTCGGGATGACCCTGCCCGATCCGGGGGGACTGGCCCGGTGCGACACGCCGCTGCGCCAGGCGCTCGCCTCGAAGATCGCCCGCGAATCGGTCTCCGAGGAGATGCGGATGCTCTACGTCGCCCTGACCCGCGCCCGCGACCGCCTGATCGTGACGGGCAAGACGCCCGATCCGGACAGGACCCTCGCCGAGGCCGCCTTCGAAGCCGCATTCGCCGACGGATACCGCGCGGAGCAGGCCGGGTCGTACCTCGCGTGGATGTGCGAGGCGATCGAGGCCACCCATGCGCAGGCGAAGGTGACCGTGATCCCCGAAAAATCCGAAGCCGAAGAGCCGGAGGAATCCGAAGAATCCGCGCCCGAAGCGTTCGTCCCGGAGCAGATCTCGATGTTCCCCGCAGAGCCGGAGGACAAGGGCCCCTCGGAAGAAGAGCTTCGACAGCAGGCCGAGGAGGCCGCGCTGCTCGAGGAGGTGCGCCGCCGTTTCGCGTGGCAGTACGAGGACGACGGACTGCGCCGGGTGCCCGCGAAGCTGACGGTCTCGCGCCTCTCCCCGGAGATCCTCGACGCGGACGAAGACCGGACGCTCTCGCTCTCGCTGGACGAAGAGCCGGCGGCGGAAATCTCCGACGAATCCGGAAATATCGAAGAGCCCGCAAAGCCCGCGCTGGCGCATCCGACGTTCATGACGGGCGGGCGGCAGGCGACCCCGGCGGAGCGCGGCTCGGCGACGCACGTGTTTTTGCAGTTCGTGGATCACCGGAGGCTCCGGGAGGACGGCGTGCGCGCGGAGATCGACCGTCTCGTGCGGGAGCGGTATCTCTCCGAAGCGTCGGCGTCGCTGCTGTACGTCCCCCAGCTCGAGCGGTTCCGGGACAGCGCGCTCCTCGACGCCCTTCTGCGCGCCCCGATGGTGAAACGCGAATTCCGCTTCAACGCGCTGCTCCCGGCGGAGCGGTTCACGACGGACGAGGCGTTCGCCGGGCTGCTCCGCGCGCGGGGGATCCGGGTGACGGTGCAGGGCGTGGTGGACTGCGTGTACCGGGATCCCGACACGGGGCGGCTGATCCTCGTGGACTACAAGACGGACCGGCTGACTTCGGCGGAGATGCACGACCCGTCGCTCGCGGCGGAAAAGCTCCGCGCGCGGCACACACGGCAGCTCTCGTACTACCGGGAGATCTGCTCCGCGATGTTTGAGGAGGAGATCTCCACCGCGCGGGTGTATTCGACGGCGCTGGGGAAGTGCGTGGAGATCTGAACGCGCAGAGGGCGCAGTGCGCTCGTTTTCGCTCTCCCGAGCGGGACAATCTGCACTTTATCTCTGTCAACCGCATAAACGCGTGTCATTGCGCGGTACAGACGCACTCCCCTCCGGCGCGCCGCATAAACGAGTGTCATTGTACGGCACAGATGCACTCCCCCTCCGGCGCACTGCATAAGCGAGTGTCATTGTACAGTACAGACGCACTCCCCTCCGGCGTGCCGCCTAAACGAGTGTCATTGTACGGCACAGATGCACTCCCCCTCCGGCGCACTGCATAAGCGAGTGTCAT
>CACZSA010000223.1 GCA_902783705.1 uncultured Ruminococcus sp. | reverse complement strand
TTCGGTGGAATAGTACCCGAAGTGCTTCAGCATGTCGATGCGGACCTTCTCGGTCTTCGAGAGCCATTCGTTCGCCTCGTAGGCCGGGAGGATCTTGTCCGTCAGGTCCTCGCCGTCGTGGGAGACCCGGATATACCACGTCTGGTGGTTGAGCCCCGCCGCAGTGATGTCGACCTCGCTCTGCTTGAACCCGAGCGCGCCCGCGATCTGCGCGTGACCGCCCTGCACGCCGTGGCAGAGGCCGATCGTCTTCACGCCGCCGTACTTGTTCGCCGCCCACGTCATCATGGCGCAGGGGTTGGAATAGGACAGCAGAATGCACCCGGGCGCGGCGACCTCGCGGATGTCCCGGCAGAAATCGAGGATCTGCGGGATCCCGCGCTGACCGTACATGATGCCGCCCGCCGCGAGGGTATCGCCGACGCACTGGTCCACGCCGTAGCGCAGGGCGACCTCGATATCCTTCTCGAACGCCTCGAGCATCCCGATGCGCACGGCGTTGATGACGTATTTCGCGCCGCGGAAGGCCTCCCTGCGGTCGAGGGTCGGATGGATTTGAATATTCAGGCCGTTCTCGTCGATGTCCCGCTGGCAGAGGCGGTACACCATGTCGAGGTTCTGCGGGTTGATGTCCATGAAGGACACCTCGATGTCGTGAAATTCCGGGACGGTGAGCAGGTCGGAGAGCAGGCGGCGGGTGAAGCCCACGCTGCCCGCGCCGATGAACGCGATCTTGAAGGGCATGGGAAAACTCCTTTCGGATGGCTGTGATTTCGGAAATGTCCGTTTCGTACGGCTCCATTCTATCACAAATCTCGCGCGGCTTTGTAAAATAGTTGTAAATGTTGTGCCCCGGCGGAAGATTTTTTTGTGAAAAAAAGCGGTTCTCCATTGACAAAAGGCGGAAAAATAGTTATAATGGGTACATATTCTATCCGATGCGTCTATTTTTCCTGCATCCAAGGAGGCACAACATGAAAAAGAAAATCTTCTCGCTCCTGCTTGCCGTCCTCATGATCCTGCCCGCGCTCGTCTCGTGCAGCAACAGCGGATCCAACCCGGAAGCCGGAACGCCTCAGACCCCGGCCGCGCAGAATCCCGATCCCGGCGCCGCGCCCGAGGAGGCGGAGCCCGAAGAAGAGATCAATTCCCGTCTCGCGGAGAAGGACGACCTGCCCGAGGCGGACTTCGGCGGGCGGGACTTCATCGTCCTCGGCTCGGATGAAGAGGGCTTCGGCGTGTACGTCGCGGTGGATGAGCTCAACGGCGAAGGCGTGAACGACGCGGTCTACACGCGCAACCTGACCGTCGAGGAGCGCTTCAACGCGAAGACGGTCTACACGGGCGTTTCGAGCTACAGCACGTGCGCCTCGCAGATCACGGCGGCGGTCGCGGCGGGGGATTCCGAATCCTTCGACCTCACGCAGTACCACGTCGTGTCCAGCTCCGGCAACGCGATGAAGGGCGAATACCTGAACTGGTACGACATCCCCCACGTGGACTTCACCCGCTCCTGGTGGTCCGACTCGACCATCGACGACCTGACGATCGCGGGGCGCTGCTATCTGGCGATCGGCGACTTCGCGCTCTCCTCGGTGGGCCGCTCCTACGTGATGCTCTATGACAAGGACGAGGCGAAGAACTACCAGCTCGACGACTTCTACACGACGGTCAAGGAAGGCCGCTGGACGATCGACGCGCTGCGCAACGTCTGCTCCGTCGTCTACACGGACGTCAACGGAAACGGCGTGGAGGACGAGGGCGACTACTTCGGCATGGGCACGGACAGCTACTCGAACCTCAACACGTATCTCTGGTCCTGCGACAACCAGATCTTCTCCCGCGGCGACTCGGGCGAGCTGGAATTCAACTACTACTCCGAGCACCTCGTGAACGTGTACGACGCCTGCTGGAACCTCATCAACCAGACGCCCGGCATCTTCAAGAAGGGCGAGCACAAGGCGGGCATGAAGCTGTTCTCGGAATACGGGACGCTGACCTGCAACGCGTACCTCGACGGGACGATCTCGTTCCTCGCGAACTTCGAGCACGAATACGGCGTGATCCCGTATCCGAAGTACGACGAGGCGCAGGCGGAATACAAGACGATGGTGGACGGCAACCACGAGGCGATGGCGGTCATCGTGACGGAGACGGAGCTCGACTTCGTCGGGACGATGTGCGAGGCGCTGTGCGCGGAATCGTACAAGCAGGTGATGCCTGCGTACTTTGACGTCTGCCTGAAGCAGCGGTACGCGCAGTCCCCGGAGGACGCGGAGATGATGGATCTGTGCGTGAACGCGCGCGTCTTTGACCTCGGGTATGTGTACGACAACTGGAAGGGCGTGTCGTTCTACTTCCAGGACCTTCTCGTCGACGTGAACCATCCGGACATCACGTCCTTCTACCAGAAGCGGAAGAAGGTTGCGGAAAAATACTACGCGAAGGTCGTGGAGCTGTTCGAGAACGGGAACTGAGGAGCGCAGTCGTTCGCTCATGGAACTCGCGCAGCCGTTCGCTTACGCAAATACGGAAAGCCTCGCATTCTCTGCGGGGTTTTCTTTTTTTGCGTTACGTCCCGTCTTGTCGTGTCTTGCGCGCTGGCGCTTGCGGGTATTGGATCTTGCAGATCCATTGTTTTTTTCGCCTGCGCGGCTGGCGGACAAGAGGACCCTCAGGCC
>CACZSA010000222.1 GCA_902783705.1 uncultured Ruminococcus sp. | reverse complement strand
GGCCTGAGGGTCCTCTTGTCCGCCAGCCGCGCAGGCGAAAAAAGCGTCGGATCTGCAAGATCCATCATCCGCAAGCGTCAGCGCGCAAGCGGAATGAGCGGCAAAAAACCAGCGGCAAAGCCGCAACGCTCGTCCGCGCGTAACGGGGAAAATACGCGCGCCCCTTCTTTATTTACATTTTCCGCTTGAACCCTCCCTCCCTTTTCCTTATACTATACCTTAGTATTTTCGCGAAAGGTTTCATTGGTATTTGGATATGAAGAAACACAACTCCCGTATCTCCGCGAGAGCCGCGGCTCTCCTCTGCGCCCTCGCGCTTCTCCTCCCCGTCCTCTCTTCCTGCTCGAAGGGCGGGGAATTCGCCCCTCCCGCGGGCTATACCGCCGCCTCCGACGAGAAGGCCGACTTCCATTTCTACGTCCCCGACAAGTGGACCGTCGATTACTCCACCGCCGCCGCGGGCGCGTATTTCTCCGCCGCCGATCCCTCCTCCGTCTCCGTCATGGCGTGGGAGCTCCCCCATACCGACACCACCCTCGACGAGTGGTGGACGCTCAACCGCGAGGAGATCGAACAGGTCTTCGACAATTTTGAGCTCGAATCCGAGGAGAACACCACCATCGACGGCCTCTACGCGAAGAAATACGTCTATACGGCCTCCCTCGGCGGGTTCGACTACCGCTTCCTGCAGGCCGCCGCGATCAAAGGCACCTCCGTCTACCTCTTCACCTACGCCTCCACCGCCGAGAATTACGAAGCCCACCTCGACGACGTCAACTCGATGCTCGGGTACCTCCTGCTGAAATAAGATGATGACCGAACACTACCTCGACCAGTCCGCGACGACCCGGCCCTCCCCCGCCGCCGTCGAGGCCATGATCTCCGCCGCATGGGGGAATCCGTCGTCCGTGCATGCCGTCGGTCAGCGGGCCGCGGGCGAGCTGCGCGATGCGAGGATCGCCGTCGGACGCACGCTCGGCATGCCGCGCTTCTCGCAGGACCGCCTGATCTTCACCTCCTGCGGCACCGAATCGAACAACATCGCCCTCCTCGGCTGCGCGCGCGCGAAAAAACGCGATCCCGCCCGGCCCGGCACGGTGATCCTCTCGGCAGGCGAGCATCCGTCGCTGGACAATCCCGCCGCCCTCCTCGAGCGCGAGGGCTATACCGTCGTCCGCATCCCGACCGCGGGCGGCGCGCTCGACCTCGATTTCCTCGCAAAGACCCTCGACGAGGCGGACGCCCCGGTCATCTTCGCCGGCTTCATGCTCGTGAACAACGAGACGGGCGCGGTGTATGACGTCAAATCCGCCGCCTCCCTCGTCAAGCGGAAATTCCCCGACGCCGTCGTCCACTGCGACGCGGTGCAGGGGTATCTGAAAATGAAATTCACCCCGACCTCCCTCGGCGTCGACACGATGACCGTCAGCGCGCACAAGATCCACGCGGTCCGCGGCGCGGGGGCCCTCTACGTGAACGCCGCAACGCTCAAGCGCCGCAACATCACGGCGGTCATGCCGGGCGGCGGGCAGGAGGGCGGCTTCCGGAGCGGAACGGAAAATCTCGCGGCGATCCGGTCGTTCGCGGCGGCGGCGGAAGAAGGATTCGCGTCCCTCGACGAGCACATCCGGCGCACGGCGGACCTTCGGGCACGGCTCGACGAGGGGCTTGCCCGCCTCGACGTGCGCGTGAACCGGCCTGCGAACGGTCTTGCCAACATCGCGAGCATCGTGCTGCCGGGGATCCGGAGCGAGACGATGCTGAACGAGCTGTCCGGGCGCGGGATCTACGTTTCGGCGGGGTCTGCCTGCGCGGCGAACAGCAAGAAGAAGAGCCTGGCGCTCGAGGCGTTCGGCGTGAGTGCGGGAGACGCGGACTCGACGATCCGGGTGAGTCTCGACCACACGAACACGGAAGAAGATGTGGACGCCCTTCTCGAAGGGCTCGCGGAAGGGATTGCGAATCTGCAGAGGAAGCGCGGATAAAGGGCCTCGCGGCACTTTATTGCCTGCGCGCTGACGCATGCGGGCGGGGAGCCCCCGCGGGCTTGAGACGAACTCGCCTGCGGCAAGTTCGCGGAACAGGCCGTTCGGATCTTCCTCGAACGTTTCCGCATTATTGCCCGTTCATTCACTGCATAAACGGTGTCATTGCGAGGAAGGACCTTCAGGTCCTGACGTGGCAATCCGTACCCCTTTGCAAACGGACTGCTCCGCATGAAAATGAATCGTAGATTCCGTCAGCGCGCTGACGCTTGCGGAGTTTGGATCTTGCAGATCCATCGCTTTTTTGTCCTTCCGGACGGGACCTAAGAGGACCCTCGGGCCGGGTCCTC
>CACZSA010000221.1 GCA_902783705.1 uncultured Ruminococcus sp. | reverse complement strand
GGCCTGAGGGTCCTCTTGTCCGCCAGCCGCGCAGGCGAAAAAAGCGTCGGATCTGCAAGATCCATCATCCGCAAGCGTCAGCGCGCAGAAAAAAATGAGATTAACAGAGAAAAAACCGCGGCAAAGCCGCAACGAAAAAAGCGCGCATGACGGGGAAAACATGCGCGCCAATTTTCTATCGCTTAATGCACTTCATATCCGCTCATCCGGAAGTCGATCGCCGCAGGGACCGGGTGCGCGCGGAGAACCTCGTCCGCGCCGATCTCCTCCGCCGGACGCTTCCCTTCCCGCGCCATTTTCTCGCGGTAGAGCTCGATCCATACCGCCGACGTCGAGACCTCGCCCTCGCGCATGTCCGCCACCTCGGGGACCTTCAAAAGCAGCGTCTCCGCCTCGTCCAGACGCCCCTGCTTCACCAGATTCTGGATCCAGAGAAGCGCGATCCGCCCGTTCTCAAGATAGGAGGGATGCGCCGCAACGCCCGCGCCGATCGCCTCGTCCGCATCCTCGGGCGTTCCGTGCGCGCGCAGATACGCCGCCGCGTCGATCACAAGCCGCACGTATTCCCCGCCGACCGCAAGGGCCCGCTTCATCAGCGCAACGCCCTCCGAGCCGCGCCTTCTCGCCGCCATGAGCTTCGCCAGGGCCGTCAGGGCAAGCGGATTCTCCCGCACGGCGAGGGACTTTCGGAAAGCCGCCTCCGCCGCGTCGAAGGACTTCGCCTCATAATAGAGGCACCCGATCTCGAGCCATGCGTACCACGATTTCTCCGGGATCCGCTCCAGCCGCTCGAGGATCATGCCGCCCGCCGCGCCGCCCGCGTAGTCGATCGAATATCCCTCGTCGAGGACGGGCGATTTCTCCGGCAGACGCCCCGTCTCGTACAGGACGAGGAAGTCGTGCTCCGGCGAGTCCGCGGCGATGCTCTCCCGCGGGAACGGCACGAGGGCGGAGAGCCTCTCGCCCGTGTAGAGCTCCGTGAGCGCGCCCCAGCCGCTGCCCTGCGCGACGGTCTCCCATTCCCCGGACGCCTCGAAATACGCGTCCGCGTGATTCACGAGGTCGAAGCGGCCCGCCTGCGTGAGGATATTCTCCGTATAAGCCGAGGAGATGCGGTTGTCGGCGTTCGAGAAGAGCGTCGGCTCGCCTGAGAGCGCGCAGTAGCCCTCGGTCCACTCGAATCGGGTCTTCCCCGGCATGGGCCGCTGCTCCATCTGCGAGTGGAGAAGCCCCGCCTGCGTCTCCGCGTAGTACCGGTCGTCGTGCGAGAGCCAGCGGTTCCACGTCCGGCCTCCCTGCGACTGCGTCCCCCAGACGAAGAGCTTGCGCCCGATGAGGTTCGACGTCGAGAACTGCACGAATCCACGCCCGTCGCCCCGGACCGCGCCCTCGAATTTCGGACGGTCCTCGGGGATCTGGAAGAAATAGTCGTAGGCGCGGGCGTGCTTTGCGGGCCAGTAGCCATAGTCCGGGACCGGGGTCCGATGCGCGCCGAAGCGTCCGTCTTCCCGGGTGTCGTAGGTGTAGTATTTCTCCGCCGGAACGAGGATGCGGGTGTCCTCGTGCTGCTCTGCCGCCATGTTCGACCACCAGTAGACGTAGGTCGGACGCGCGTGGGGATTCTCCACCGTCACGCGCACGAGGAGGACGTCCTCCGCGAGGGTCGCCCGCACAACGAACACAAGGCCGCGCTTCCTCTCGTACTCCCAGAGCGCAAGGGTCTCGCCGTCCGCCTGATTCGGGTAGTGCGCGCAGAAGAGCGGGGAGCAGGTGTGCATGTGGTGCCCGATGATCCCGACGTTCCACTCCACGCCGCCGGAGAACCACGCGTTCCGGAGCGCGAGGTTGGCGGGCTGGAAGACGTGGTTGCGGAAGAGGAGCTCGCGGCCCTCGTCCTTTGAATAGAGTGACCAGAGGCGTCCCCCGAGGTCGACGGCGAACTCCGCGCGCAGATGCTCGTTCTCGAGCACCGCCATGCGGAGGGACGACGGCTTCGGCTCCCGGTCATACCCGTCGATCATCGTGTACGGAAGCACCGTGTGGATGTGCCCCTGATGGACCCACGCGCCCTCCTCCTCCGGCATGCCGGGATCGACGACGGCGGGCGGGGGATTTCCGCGGGAGAAGCCCCGGATATCCGGGATGGCGTTCGGCGTCCCGAGAGACGCGCAGTTCATGGGAACACGCTCAAATGCAAACATATACAGTCCTCCTCATGGGATGGGGTTTGAGTGTATTGTAGCACAGGAAACGCGAGAACGCAAGGGGTATTTGGGGTATTTACGGGAGGGTATTTTCTCGTGTCCTGCGCGCAGACATGTGAATACTCCAAATGATTCCCTCTCGGGAGAGAGAATACAAGTGAAATTTGCCTGCGGCAGTTTTTCAGATCCCATCCGGCAATTCAAGCATCCCCTCGCCGCCGCAGGGCCCTCTCCTTCGTTCCGCGATCTCCTCCCGCAGGGCGGCGAGAGCCTCGCGCAGGCCCCCGACCTCGTCGATCAGCCCGATCGAGACCGCCTCCGCGCCGTCGAGGATTGATCCGACATCCGTGGCGATCTGATCGGTGCGCAGAAGGAGCTCGCGGATCTTGTCCTCCGAGGCGTCCGAGTGGCGGCAGATAAAGTCGATGATCCGCTCCTGCATGCGGTCGAAGTAGTAGTAGGTCTGCGGCACGCCGACGACGGTCCCGCTGATGCGCACGGGGTG